>JAHJSD010000009.1 GCA_018830585.1 Patescibacteria group bacterium | reverse complement strand
GGCCTTGACTTTTCTGCTTATTTTTTCTTGGGTATTCTGGGTTATCGACCCGGCGGACGTAACTTCATAACCCTGAACAGGCAAGGGAGAAAGCCCCAAAACGCCAATCCTCGTTTCCTGGTAGAAGGGTTTAACCACTAAAAATAACGGTGTCTCGGCGCTTAAGTCCACCGTCCCGCTTAAATTCATGCCGGCGCATCCCGCCCCTGTCGGCGGACTGAAATGGTTGCCGGTGCCAGCGCCTCCGCTGAAATCTCTTCTGTCAGCAACAGGGTCAAAAGTGAAGCGGCGAACTCCGTAGCTCCCTCCCGACCGGTAAAAATAGACCGCCTCCAAAGCGGCCTCATTTTCCCAGCAAAGATCAACACTGGCGTCGTCATAACCGCTGGCCTCGTCGAAATCGCCATTGGCGTCATGGTTTCTCAACCAAATAAGAGCGATTTCTCCGGACTGAAAAGATTGAGAAAAACTAAACTGGTCTGTTCCCCCAATTGTTGTCGAATCAATCGTTACCTCGTCAACTCCCAGGTCATCCGCTAAATCTGAAATATCAATGTCTGAGGTGACACCGCCTTCTCTAATCACTCTTAAAGCCTCCTCGACACCGGCTTCCGCGGCAGAAAAAGCGCGGGTGGATTCCTGGTTTTGCTCGCTAATCCTCAAATCGGTCAAGACTCTTTCCGACATTGAAAGCCCTAAGGTCAAGGCCGTGGCCATCACCGTCAGAATAATTAAGGCTACCTGTCCCGAAGAAGGGGACCGGTGAAAAACTTTTGGTTTAATAATTAATTTAGCGATCATGGTCTTACCTCCTGCCAATCAGTTAAAGATTCGGTAATCCTGCCGTCTTTAAGAATCGACACTAATAAATCCGGTCTGAACCTGAAGATTATCGCCGGATTAAGACTGTTTCCTGTCGCTCCTGGGCCCAAATCACGGTTATTAATTATTGATCCGGCGCCGTTTCCGTCGGCATCGGCAATATAAGTCCCTTCCATTACCAATTGAAGCTCGCTCAGATTCGGATCGCCGGCCGCCTGAATCGACCCGTCGGCGATAAAGACTCCTTCGACCCTGACAACATCTCTGTTGATGATGATATCTCCGGAAACAACAATCAAAGCGGCTCCGTCAGGCTGGATCTCCAAATCCCGATCTATGATCAAGTTCCCGTTTATCAATTTGATTTCTGTTTCGCCGCCGGCAACTATGCCGTCATCCAGCCCGTTGATATCAGCAAGATCTTGGCCGCTGCTAAAAATATCACCCGGAGCCACATCCGTACTGGCCAAACTCAAGATATAATTATAGCCGCGGCCTACCGGTCTCCAGAGATTATCGCTTAATACCTGCCAATCGTTCGGGTTGCCTACCGCCAAACCATCGCCGTAAGAAATGGCGCTGCCCGCAGAAACCACTCCCTCTTCAAAAAATCCGGAAGAGGGTTCGCTGGAAGCGATAAAAGGCAGACAACTGCCGCCGCCGTCAAAATCATTGGTGCAGGTAACCGGAATCGGGTTATTTATTGATGAATAAGCGACTACATCGCCGCCGAAAACCTGGATCCAGGGACTGCCGGCGCCGGACATGCCAAAATCAATCGCTGCTTGGTAGAAAGGCTCCGATGATGGTTCTACTTGAACCAAGCCGGTTAAACCTTCTTCGCAAGACCCGCCGCAACCGGTCAAGTCGGCAAGATCATTGAAATACCCCGGGTAAGTTAAAGCATATTGGCAATTGGATTCATAGGGAAGGGTAGTTGAGTAAGAACCGCTTGAATCAGTAGTCTCGGTAAACGCGCCGTCGGCGCCGCAGTCAAAATCAACCGTCACCGAAGCCATCGGGGGCGCCACTGCCGGGTCCAAGTCGGCGCAAGTAGTGTAGGGAAAAATCAGAGTCAGATCATAGACTGTGCCGTCAATTAAAACCTGATCGCAGTTCCAAATATCCAAATCTCCCATCAAATCCCAGCCGTCGGTAGCGCCGGCCCAATCGGTGGAACGCAGATAAAGATTGTAATTGCCATAGTCCTCGATTGAAAAAGCGGAAAAGTCCAAAGTGAAACTCAGGCTTAAATTACCTCCGTCAACAGCGCTGACCGAACTGCTTTCCATAGAGATATTGTTGCCGTAGGCAAAACTGATCGTATTGGAACCGGATTCATTATCGGTATAGGTAATCAGCGCCAGCGGATCAGAGGCTTCGCCAAACCTGACTTGGCCAATTCTGACATCATGATCCCGGCCGGGAACCGCCGACTGAAGGTCGGTGTCGCGGTAAACCGCGGTGAAATCCACTTCAGGTCCGTAATGATCACGGCAAATATCGCCGCTGTTCGGAGTTAAAGAAACATTAACCGGAGGGTTATTGGTAATGGTTATCACAATCGGAGTATTGCTATTTTCAACTTCCCAATCTCCCGGGCAGCCGCCAACAGCGTTATCAGCAATAAAATAAATCGTGTGACTGCCCAATGACCAGCCGGCAGTGCTCAAACTATGGTTGAAACCGGATCGTAAAACATTGCAGTAACCGGAAGAAAGGACATCATTCCTATTCTCGTTCTGGCTCAGGGTGAACAGCGTCGTTCCGCCCTCCTGAACTAAGATACTGTTTACTCCGGTGCTGGCAGCCAAATTAAGATCGCAAGCCCAGCCTCTAACCGGGAAAGACAATCCATGAACAATACTGATATTGCTGGCCGGTAAGTTGAGCCGGTCGTAGCGCCAATCTGCTTCGTCTTCGCAATCCCCGCCGCAGGGATCGTCAGGGATAGGATCGCCGCAAAAGACCCCGTCTCCAGACTCTGTATCACAATTACCAATATCAGTGTTCGGGCAATCCGGCCCGCAGTCTCTTGCCTGCCCGCAAGCAGGGGAGCAGTCCTCACACTCAAAACAAGGACAAGCGTAATCGCAGTTTTGTTCACAACCGGATCCGCAGCAGCGCTTGCCGGCAACGGTTCTGTAACCGCAGTAAACGCCGCAACCGGCTCCGCAAAGGGTGCAGGAACAGCTCGCGGAGCAAATACAGCAAGAGCTGGTATCGGTGCCGCCGCAACTGGCCGCCGGGCCGGTACAGCCGGAGTAGCTATAACACCCTGCCGGACAATTGCAGGTTCTTGACTGGGTTCCATTGCCGCAGCTGTTGCTGCAAGCGCCCAAACCGCTCCAAGTTCCTGCGCAGGGCGTCGGGGTTGCTGTCGGCGGCACTAGTGTCGGTGTATTGGTCGGGGTATTGGTTGGAGTATTGGTTGGAGTATTGGTTGGGGTCAGGGTCGGCGGCACTATTGTCGGTGTCGGAATCGGCTCAATCAAAAACCACCAGTCATTATTGTTGGCTGTTAGTGTGCCAAAACAAGATGAACTGGCCAAACTAGCATTAGGACATAAAAACTCTGCCAAGCGGTAGCCAGATGGTAAACTAGAAACAGTACAAGTAACAGAATCACCAGCATAAAAATATCCTGTACCCGTAGAATAAAATGCTCCACAACCGTTACAGCTCCAGGTGCTGGTACGGCTTCCGGAAGGCCCATTGCAAACCACAGTCAAGCTTGGGGTATTAACACAATAACCTATTGGGCAAGCTCCTTCTGCGCAGTGACCCCAATAAGTATTATAAGGGCAACCGGCGGATGCACTTCCTTGATAGTTGGCCACCCGACCCTGAACCCATGCGTTGACAGGCTGAGTAGTGAAAGAAGCAATATTACAAAGACAAGCACCGCCATTGATTCCAAACCTCATCTGATGTTGCCCTGCACTACCGCTATTAACATGCCAGTGGTAGCCTTCACCACAATTAGTACTGTGGTCGTCATAGCAAAGTGATCCGCCGGATTGCTGAACCCCATCCAAGAAAAATTGGACATTATCCCAATTCCCAAAACATGACGTCGCCCCAACCCGACTGATATTAACTGTCATCGATTGATTAGCCAGTGGTGAGGCTGGGTTGGGCATATAGGTGATATTCGTACAACCCCCAGGCACCGGCGTGTTTGGCGGCTTCGGCGTATTCGCCGGCGTTAATGGCCCCGGCGTATTAACGGGTGTTGCCGTGGGGGTTGGTGTAGCCGTCGCTGAACAAGCAGGACAATTTGTAAAGTTGGTGCAATTACTACAAGTAACTTTGCAACTCGAACCGCAGGCTTTACCACAATGAGGAATACAGTTTCCGGCACAGCTTCCGCCAGCCATTCGACAAGACGGACTACCCAAGTCACAGTAAACTCCAGTTGTAACCGAACAACCAGAGGTACTCACTCCCGAACAATTTGTGCTGCAGCAGCTGCCGTCGTTTATACAGCCCAACATTGTGCAATTCTCGCACAAGCTGCAATCTTGAGTGGAACCATTACTCTCATTTAAACAACCTTTTTCTCCGCACGCGGAGGCGGTTAGTTCCCCGAAAAAAGCGGGCAAACTAAAAAACCCTCCAAGTAAAAATAAAAACAAACTTAGTAACCGAAGTGTTTTGTTGTTTCTGACCACAATTATATCGTCTTTTCTAAACCGGTTAAAACTAAGTCCGAAATCGTTAAGGATTTAATTCCTTTTTCTAAATCAAAACTTAACCCAAAAAAAGAATTATTATCAAAAAGAACATCTGAAAACTGTTTTTCAAAAATCTGCTGACCTGTTTGATTGTCAAAGACAGTGAGAGTTTCTGGTTTGTCGCTGCCAATATTCTTAAATTGAAGCTTCAGTTTTTTCGGCTCCGGCAGCAAACTTCTTCCTAATTTAATATAATTCGAATTTATTGATGTTTCGAATGACACTTCTGATGAAGCACTGTAATAAGTTAATTGGAGATAATTTGTTTTGCTGGAATCAGCTGGTTGATTTTCGATTTTAATAACAACGCTGGAATTATTATTAACTTCAGGAAAAAGTTCGGTCTTTATGCTAAAACTAATCTCGAAATCACCAACTACCTTTGGCCAAGAAGAAGGGTCATCGTTTTTAACTAATAACCAATTTGCCTCTTGAAGACCGGAAATGATTATAGAACCTCCATCCTGACTGATTTCAACACCGGAAACTAACCAGCCGGGCCAATTAAAAAAGTCTTTAATATCTGAAGACTGAGGCTGTGCTTCGGTAGGAATAAATTTTTGACCGGCTTCCGTCTTGGCTTCCTGCGGTTTAGCCTTTTTGCTTAACCCACTTGAACGGAAATATAAGATTCCTTCCCCAATAATTATCCCCAAAAGTAAACCCCCGATAAGCCATAAAAAAAACGGCGGTTTTCTCTTTGGTTCCGGCGGCAAGCTAACCGGTTGCGTTACTGCCTGAGGATTTTCCTCATTATTTAGTGGTAGATCCATTCCGTAAACAGTAAAAATCAGTAAAAATTATTGCTAACTAAATTTAGACGATCATCAAAGGCATGTCAACTGTCAGCAGGATCGTTTCACTTAAGAAGATGGAGCCCTACGGGTACCTCGTCCTTCCGTAGCTGTCCGCCGCCAAAGGCTAAGGACAGCGAAGGAGGAAAACCCGTGGTACCAATCCAAACGCCCCGTTGGGGCGAAGATACTTAAACCAGAAAACCAATTTGTCTACGAGTAAACCCATGGCCTGCCTGCCCTCCCACCGGCGGGTAAACCGGCAGGCCAGATGGGAAACCACGTGGGGTATCCCACTGTGGCGGTACGGGGCAGGCAGGTTTTCTTGGTTCGTGTATAAAAAAGTTCAAGTTTTGTCTGAGCTTTTTTATTAGCGGAAAAGCACCACTGCTTAAGACTCAAATTTCGGCTCGCGCCTGTTATTAAGACCTCTAACCACCAGCGTCATGTTATTAAAAAGACCCCAGTTATAAAAACCGGCAACTGGATACTGGGTGCCGCTGGTCGGATCATTAGTTACAAAAAAGGTTTTTTCGACCGTTTTTTCTCCTTCCTGATGACGGTCAACAAAATAGCCGACTACCGTGATAGCATGCTCCCCCAAAATAGTATAGTATTTACTTTCGTCATCGTCCTGGTGCCATTCCACCAACGGATCTGTTTTGCCGGAAACCCAGACTACGGCCAAGGAACCGTTATCGATCTGTTCTTTCAGCCAATTAAAATCGACGCTGTAAACAGCCTCGGCGTCTAAACCGGCCTTCTGAAGTATCTTGGCAACCGGTTCCGCGTGAACGCCATAACCCAATCCTGCCGCGGCGTCGCAACTGGTGCTCAATCCGCCATTAATTGCTCCCCGATAACCTTTATCAGGATTACAATTTAGCGGAATACTCATAATATATTCTTCCCAAGTTGAGTAATCCTTCGGAGGATTAGGATTAAAATATTGAGCTATCATTCCCGCGGCGGAAGATTCACAGCTCAAAGACTTATCCTGTTTATCCGTTTTTACCGGTAAAATCTTCGCCTCAAGCCAAGTTCCTTTTTTACTGCTCCAAACAGCCATTGCCTGACCGTTCTCGCCTTCCACCACTGAAGGGAAAATGGATGACTGAAAGTCAAAATTAATCACCGCTCCCTGTTTTTTTAACTCCGCCGTTTCCGGCTCAATGTCTTCGTAAAATAATTTCCACTGACGCCTTTGCTCCTCCGTTAAGCCGCTAGGATTCTGTTCCACGTAAGCAGTTCGCCCCTGCTTGGTTAGCTCCCAACCGGGATAAGTTTCACTTTGATCGCTACCCGCTCTTTTACCAATATGTCTTGGGTTTATCCGGCCAATCTTCATTTCTTTACGGTAAGCGACAAAGGTCCCATCTTCCAGAGCAAGACCATCGGCAGTGATCGGGTTTCCTTCCAAGTCCGTTCCCAGCAAACCATCAACATTAACGGTAACGAAAGTAGGTTCCGGTCTGCGTTCGGTGGGCAAGGCATCGGCCTCTTGGTAGCTAATTGGTATTAAAATTTCTTTTTCAACCGACTGCTCAACATTCAAGGCAAAGACTAAATTGCCCGGAGCATAATCTCCGACTCCTCTTGGATCAACCAATTCCAATCCCACCAAAACAGTCCCGTCTTCTCGGTTAAAAACAACTAATTTGGCCCTGTTTACCACACCGCCGGCATAACCAAATTCCTTTTCTTGGACCCATTTTTGGGCGCAAAGCCGAAGGGCGTTGGTTTGTTTTTCCACATCATCTTTGTTTGGGTTTGACTCGTGCAAAAGGCGGTTTTTATCTTCCGGGCTAAGCCATACTAATTGGGGCGATACGGCTAACCTGGTTTGTCTTTCCCCCTCTTCCCTTACTTTAGGATCTTCTGTCGCTGTTGGAACCGGAGTTTGTTCAACAATTTTCGGAGTTGGTGTCTTAGGTGCTTCTATCGAGGCCTTTGTTGAAACAGGGGTTTTCGAAGCAACACCCCCTGTGACAGTAGAAACAGCAGTTCTCGTAGGCTTTGGCGTTTCGGAAGGTACCGCGGTGGCAAGAACCTCAATTGTTTTTCTCACCGGAGCAGGAGCGCAAGCGGCTAATGCCGCCGCGCTTAAGGCAGTGCCGCCAAGCCTCAAAAATATCCTCCTGTCGACCCTCCTCCCCGGCCCGACCGCTTGTCTAACAGTTGCCGAACTATGTTCTTCCGTCGTTACTCCCGCAACAACCCGCCTTTGCTGTTCTCTTGATCTTCCACCACCTAATTGCGGTTGTTGCTGAAGACTAAGAGGTTCAACAGCAACCGCCTCAATCACGGGTCGATTACTCCGTGCCGCTATCCCAGATACCCGGAGAGCCCTCCCCCCCGGTCTTCGATCCACTCGCCCGAACGGTTGCGGTTCTGTCACCAAAGAAGTTCTTTCCGGTCGAACCAATCGCCTAAGACCCGAAAGAAAACCGCCCTTCTGTTCTTTTCGTTCCATTGCATTTTCTTCTGGTGATTTTATAATCTCCCCAATCCCCCCAATCGCCCTAATCTGCCTTCCTGATTTCTTTCCATCCTCAGAACTCCCAAATTCGGTAAATCTCGAAAAGTCTTTAACCGGAACTACCGGTCTTGAAACAGCTGAAGCTCCGGCCGGAACCAAAACTAATTCTCTCGGCTGAAAAACATTAAATAAGCCATCAAAAAGATTTCTTTGTCCTGCTTCGAAAAATTGAACCGGGCGGGTTGGTCTCCCTCTAAAATCTTTTGCCGTTTTTACTGGTTCAGATTTAACCGTTCTTGTCTGCCGTACCAATCTCGGTTCTTTTCCGGAAAGCGAGGTCCCGACAACAATGGCCCTTTCTCCCCCCAGTGAAACGGGGCGAAGACTCTCTGCTCCCGATTTCCCCAACACCCCTAATCTCCCTAACCCCCCTAATCCCCCCGATTCCCTTAATTGCCCTGATTTCCCCGATAACTGTTCAGAAACTGCTAAAACTCTCTCCTTTTTTCCTAAAGGCAACCTCATGATCTGGCCTACCGGCTGAGCCAAACGGATTTCATTGACTACTCGGCTAATCCTTCCTTGCACCAGTCTCGTTGCGGATCTAATTAAAGAAGCACTGCTTTCCTCGCCGGAAGACAAATCCGGTAAAGCCAACCATTGGCTTTCAGGCCCTATCACCACCAATGCCCTCGACTCCGGAACATCCTTTCCTCGGCGCATGTTGCCTTATCCTATAACAAAGGTTACCTGTTTGTCAAGTTTTACCCAAAAATGGGTAATATCCCCTAAAGTTTAAATACGCACTAAATACACACAAGACCATTTATAAAAACTTATAGAGTATTCACAGACAACTGGTTTCAAAACCCTTTACGTCATTGTGAGGAGTGTTAACGACGCGGCAATCTATCTTTAAAAACAAGATCGCCACACTCGCTTCACTCGTTCGCGATGACTTTGAAACAGGTTCAGATAAACCCATGGTTTTCTTGGTTCGTGTATAAAGATCGCTAAAAACTATTCAGAGACTTCTATCTGAAAAAGTGATGGGGGAGTAAGTGCCGGAGCAGAATCGACCCAAATTCAAACAAAAAGATTTAAAAACAACGCTAAAACTAACCCCCTATTTTCCCGATCCACCCCATTAGCCTCATTGGTCCTATGAGACTTATTAGCCTCATCTTTTTCGGTTTTATCCGCGAGACCAACCCTCTCAATAATTCCTCGGCGTCACTTGAGTGTGGAAGTTAATCGAAGATTTTTCATAGGGCAGTTCGGGATCGCCTCCCTGGTAAAGGGTAAAATCAATGATTACCTCAGGAGAACCGCCGGAACCGATCACACAGCTGACAAAGCGGTCGCAATCTATCCGGGTAATATCCCCAAGTAAAACCACCGTTTCCTGCTGAGCGCTGACAGAGGCGATTCTGTCTGAACTGCAGTCGAAAGTGGTGGTAAAACCGTCGCGGGAAACAACCGAGATACTGCTCTTGTCACTGCCGTCGCAATTAGCACTTAAGTCAGGCAGAAAAGAAGCGCCGCGGACCATTTTTTCGATCACGTTTAAAGCAAAATCTCCTTTTTGCTTTAAATTTTCAGAAACCCTGGACCGGGTACTGCTTCTTAGAGTGGTAAAAAAAACTCCGGTGGCGATTACCCCGATTAATCCCAAAATACCAATCATAACCACCACTTCCAAAATACTAAAACCCTTTTGCAAGTCATTCCTTTTTTTCATCGGAAAAAGAACTCTAATCAAAGCTCGGTAAAATAAGTAGTCGCGTCAACACTGCGTGTCTCGCCGGCGTCATTCCAACTGACAGTAACCTTAACCTTTACTCTTCTGGTATTGGCAAAATCATCCCGGTAACCGGAAAATACAATCTCTCTCCGGTAGTCGGCGGGGTTGCCCAAACCGGCGTCCTCGGTTATTACCGCCCCAGCGGCAGCATCGGTCCAGAAACCGATCGGGTTATTTTTTTTCATAGACCTAAGGTACTCCATTTTTTCCTGAACCATTTTAACCGCCAAAGATCTGTCTTTGGCCGACCGGGAGGCCCGGCTGAAAAAAATTACCCCGAAAACCAGCCCGGCCAAAATTAAGGCGCTGATGCTGATGGCGAAAAGAGATTCAATCAATGTTTGGCCTAAGTTCTTTCCCATTTGACATCCCCGGAACTGGAAATGGTTAATCTGCCGCTTAAGCCGTGAAGGGTCAACTCAATAAATCCCTGGCCGCTGGTAGTTCCGGAAACGCTTTGGATCATAATCGGGAAACCCGAAAAAGTCCTGTCAACCTTCGGGTTTATCGGAATCGTTTCCAATGGTATCGCCGCAATGTCCTCGCCTAAAACATTCACGCAATAGGGAACCACTAAAACATCTAAAACATCCCCGTCAACGGTTTCAGAAATCTTATATCCATCAAAATAAAGACAGTTTGAGTCTTTCGGCCTTTCTCCGTTAATCGCCTTTGACCTGATCTCCCTTAATCGGGAAACAAGCTCCAAACCGGCCGCATCCAAAACCCTCGTCTCTCTGAACTTATTCCAGCTGACCAAAACCAAGCTGGTTGCCACCGAAACGATGGTAATCACCACCAAGAGCTCTATTAGAGTAAAACCCGCACCTATTTTTTCACCCACCTGCTTGCCTCGCTGAGCGGTCGAAGCGGGTTGACGGGCGGACTCTTCATTCTTTACCTTAAATTCGGTCATTATTATTTAACTACATACATATTGAGAGCGCTGAACGGTGTTTAAAAAACTTTCTGTGTTCAACAACTAAACTTAATCGTCATCCTAAACTTGTCGCACCCTTCCGTAGCTGTCCGTCGCCAAAGGCTAAGGACAGCGAAGGAAGGATTCAGGATCCTCTATCGCCCGAGAACAACGAAGCGTTGTTCGGCAAGTCAATT
Organism: Patescibacteria group bacterium; assembly: GCA_018830585.1. GTDB lineage: Bacteria > Patescibacteriota > Microgenomatia > UBA12405 > JAHJSD01 > JAHJSD01. Next base: position 2,718 of record JAHJSD010000009.1, on the reverse strand, counting down.
TTACTCTCTAAAGAACCTAAGGATTGCTAAACTGGTAATTACAAGTTGTTCCGCCCCCGCAGGAAGGATTGCCCAGACAACTGCCGGTTTCGCTTTCTAAACGGGCGCAAACAACATAAGTGTAGCCGTCGGAAGAACTGTAGTAGTAAACCCAGCCGTCACTTGAGAATCTCGGATCTAATGGAACATTATTAATATATCCGGATCCTAAAGTGGAAAGCATTGCGGTCCAATCACTGCCGATAGGATAAAGGCCCTCATCCGACCGGTACATTTCCAAGGCCGCCCTGACCTGATTGATGTCAGACTTTCTTTTGCCGTCGCGCCCTTTCTGGTTGGCTGACCGGTAACTGACTATCCCTATCGCCGACAAAGTAACCACTATTGTGATCGCTACCAAAAGCTCCATCAGGGTAAACCCGCTCTTTATTTTTTCATTTTCCATTTATCATTTGTCATTTAACATTTATTAAACTTTCACACTCTTGTCATTCTGAGCATAGCGAAGAATCTAGTGAAGCCGAGTCAAGCTCGGCGGAGCGTACTTTCACGCTCCTTTTAATCGATAGATCTTTCTATCGCCCAAAACGCCTCTTCCGGTACCATTTGATACGGAGAAGCGAATCAGGATGACCTGACAAATCTATAAAATTTTAATATTTACCATTGCCACCTACTATTTTAATATTTTGCTTTTCACTCTCCAGTAAACCCTCCGCTTCCCAGACGGTTACTGGGAATATTTAACGCAAAAATAATTGCTGTTGGCTGTCAAAAGGGAACAGGAAGTACCGCCTATAGGGCAACTGCAGGCACTGCAGTTGCCTTTACCTACGTTTTCCAGTAAAGCGGAGAAACAAAATCGGTTGCTGTCACAAGTGCCGTTATAATTCAAGATTGGATCAGGATCGTCAGGAAATCTGTCGAAAATAACCTGGCCGTTGGAATCGTTGAAAGTGGTTCCGGCTCCTGGACAAGCCGCCGGATAACGTCCGGCAATGGCATAATATTGCTCCATCCCTTTGGTGATACCAAGCAAGTCTTCGCGCCGCCGGGCATCCCGGGCCGCCTTCTTGGCTCCCTGATAAATCACTATTCCCGCCATCATCATTACTCCCAAAATCGAAGCTGCCACCAAAAGCTCGATCAGAGTAAAGCCTTTTTTGTTTCTCATTTATTATTGCTGATTAACAATACAGAAAAAGCCACCGTCACTGGCCCAAGCACAGGCATTATTACTAGAGTTGCCACCAGCATTTTGTTCTAAATCAGCACAAACGCAATAACCCGCGGCAGTACAATTGAACACGAAAGCATAGTCTGTCTCCCCATAAGCTCTTCCTCTAGGATCATTTGGCTCCCAAATGCCAATCCAACTGCCAGAATTTCCCATGGCAGTGCAAGTACTATAAAGTTCATTTTCAGCATAATATTGCTCAAAAGCATTACTGACCGCCTTAATATCTGCCTTAGCCCGACTATCCCTAGCCTTTACCTGAGCTCCGGTATAAGAGACCATGGCCAGAGAAATTAAAATACCAATAATAGAAATGACTACCAATAGTTCAAAAAGGGTAAAACCTGCTTTTTTGTTTCTCATCTTTATTAATTAAACTCTAACATTTTAACTTCCGCAAACATAATAACAAGCCCCGCTGCAAGCTGGCGGCCCGGTCAAACAAGGATCGGTGCTGTCAGTAACACCACAACGGTCGGCTGAATTTTCTGCATCTAAATCAGCCGGGTTTTCCAAGTCTGCCCAAAGCAAAAAACTGTTGTTGTCAGTTGTGTTAACACAATAAGAGTAGCTCTCTGTTGGCACCGGATCAAAGGGCATTCTCTGCATATACATAATGCCGTTCCTCTGCCAGAGAGTATTCCAATCACATAAAGAAGGTGGATTGGGACTGGTACCACAACCAACAATTATCCCGCCACTATGGTTGGGATAACCCTGGTTATCGTTGTAATACATTCTTAGGGCATTTTTGATTGCGGTTAAATCATGCTTTCTGGTCGCGTCCCTGGCTCTTTCTCTGGCGCTCATGAAATTGGGGAAAAGCATTGCCGCCAAAATCCCGATAATAAAAATTACTACCAACAGCTCAATCAGAGTAAAACCGCTTACCCGTTTCTCCTTTAATCGTAAATCGTGAATCATAAATCTATCCTCGTCATTCAACAGTAACATTAACACTGGAAATACCATAGTTGTAATCAGAGTCCCCCAAGCAGGAATAATCAACCGCGGGAGTCCGGTTAAAATCAAAGTCTTTATCCTGATCATTTTCCAGTTTAACAAAAATTTTATAATAACTGCCGTCACCGTCACTTTGATAACAATAGTTCAAATTACCCCCGCTGGCCGTCGGATCCCGGGGAAGAACCTTCATATAAATTACCTCGTCGGTGGCAAACTCAGAACCCCAGTCTAAAGCGGTAAGTGATCCTGACTGGCTCACCGACATTCTACCGGCGGCGTCAGACAAGGGATAGGCTTGATTGTCGTTATAATACATCTCTAAACCGCGGGCAATATTGCCAATATCTCCCTTCCTTTGGGCATCTCTCGCCTTCAGCTGGCTGATTCGGTACTGACCGAAAGCAACCGTCGATAAAATAGCCAAAATTGCCATTACTACCAAAAGCTCGATTAGAGTAAAACCTTTTCTTTTACTTAACATTTACCATTTATTATTAAATATTTGCTAAACTTTT
>JAHJSD010000008.1 GCA_018830585.1 Patescibacteria group bacterium | reverse complement strand
TTTCGCACTTGCGCACTATAACTGTCATTGCGAGGGAGCGCCAGCGACCGCGGCAATCTCGGTTCATTTGCCGCCAGATCGCCACGCTCTCCCGATCGAATCGGGATCGCTCGCGATGACAGAAAGTGCGAAACTTATGAAGATATGAACCTTGATCTGCTTAATTTGTCAACGGATTTAAGAAGAATTTCCTATTGGCTTTACCAAGGCAGGGTGGAGTTGGCCAAACAATTTCTGAAACAGGCCAAAAAAACTTATCAAAATATTAACCCAAAGATTGGCTGTTATAAAAATATTTGGAAGGAGATTGAAGAGATTAGTAATTTAAAAGGCGGACTTCTTCAGGCTTCCGAAAGGGCCTTGACCGCCAGCTTGATTTTAAAACATCGCTCTGGTGTCTGAATGGTTTAATGATTAACCTAACCATTTTTTGTGGTTGTCCCGCAGCAGTGGTAAAATAAGGTCTCAAACATATGTTAAGGCGACTATATAAACCAAAAGAGGTTGATCAGGCGAGGTATTTGGCGACCCTGCCTGAAGTTGACAGAAATAATCTTCTTCGGGTTGGAGATTGGTTTCAACGGGTGGCCGGACAGAAGACGGTTGTTTGGGCTGTTGGCAGCACCGTCAGAAATGCCCGTCGTCGCAGGCCGAAAATGGGGAAGGGAAATGACCTCGATGTGGTAGCTTATACCAGCGAGCCCAATAGTCTGGTAATAACACGAGTTGGTGAGGCTCTCCGAGACAATCCTCCTGCGGGTTTTAAAGTGGATATTTTTGAACGATATGATCCCGATACAGACTCGGAATTTTTCCGGGCGAGAGTTTCTCCCCTTCAGGGAAGAACGATTCATCTTTTGCCTCCTAAACCATATGATATGGGACCGGAAGAAGAAAGGGCTTGCCGCCGCCGCCTTTTTGGAAGACCGTTTTGCCAATTGAGATTTAGGCAGGAGTAGATTTTAGTTTTTGCAAAAAAATTGATGTTGTTCCTGCTCCTGAAGTCCGGAGAATTTTCTTTTGACCGCCTTTTTCAGGTTATCTCTGTCAAACAAAGCCGCTTTTCAAAAATACTTCTTTTGGCCTTAGCATCTTCCTCGTTGATGAAATACCGGTAGTGAATCAGCGCTTGAGAGGTCTTCGATGAGTAGTGGGTCTTACTCAACTAACCTCTTCGTCTCGCAGGTCCTCGAAGTATTTCTTTAGCCTTTTTCTACCCGCACTACTTTTCCATCATATTTCCCGTTTTTTAGCTTCGATACTGTTTTCGAACTCTTCTTTAAATAACAATTCAAACAGCACCCGGTGCTTTGTTGATTTTGCCCTGCCTAAGTTGTGTTGGCGGAATCGTCTTTCGAAGTTGTTGGTATAACTAACGTATGTTTTTTTGTCTCTTAAGCTGAGGAGTATATAGACGGTAAACATGCCTTGATGAGCGGGTTTTATGGACGTTTTAAGAAAAAAGAACAGAAAAAAAGTAATAGGAGAGCGGGCCGCTTCGCCTTCAGCGAGCGAGCCTCGCTCTTTTTTTGAGAAGTTTTTTGCGCCATGAGAAATTGGAAAAGGGGGAAGAGAAATATGTCCTTGCCCCAGCCCTCCCGTGCGCCGACACACGCTCCCATAAAAGAAAAAGGGCTCACAACTCTCGAAGTATTATTTTTCGATGATATTCTGTAATTCTTAACCTTGTTCCTATACCAAGACAAATTTTTATCCCTTGGATGATCCCCAACACTCCAATACCAAAAACGGTGCCGTAATTTGGAATGTTGATTTTGTATTTGAAAAAGTTTTGTCCAAAATATAAGGAAGAAGTTTTACTGAGTTCGGCAAAACTTAAATCTGTATCTATATCTATCTGAAAGTGGGGTCTCCAATAATCAACAGTAGAACGCTTATCTTCTAGCAATGTTATCTCGAAGAGTGGCGAGTTACAATCCAAAGCATCGCCAATAAAAAAACATCTCTCTGCCAAACCCTCAAGCCTTTCTTCATAAAGTTTGAATCCTGAACCGTTTAAAGTATTTTTATATTGCTGCAATTCCTTTTTGGTATCTTTACAAAAATAGTTTACGCCCAAATGATTAAGCCGAACTATTAAAGGGCGTATTTGGTCAAAAAAGGAGAAGAGTTTATCAATTTTTACCGTGGATTTTTGGCCAGCTTTGCTGTCAGTTGCAACTATTTTATCAAGCACGTTCAGCTTTTTATTTAGAATTATCTCTCGTCTCGTAATTTTCAGTAGCTCTTCATTATCAACGACTAAGCTTATGCCATTTTTGTTGATATTCAAAAACTGGGAAATATTTGTATTGCTATTCTTTAAGGAGGCAAGGGTCTTAATAAGAAAATCACTAACTTGAAAATTATAATCTGTATTTGGAGTCATACACGATTGATAGAAATTAAAATTCGTGGAAATCGGCAACTATTTTTCCGCCATCTACAATAATCGTCTGTCCATTTATATAGGAAGATTTGTCGCTTGCCAGAAATGAAACAACATTAGCGATTTCCTCAACTTCGCAAACTCTTTTCATTGGATAGTTTTTGGCTATTCGTGAGTACCATTCTTTTAATTCTTGCGGTGTTCTGTTTCCTTGTGAATTGGCTATTTTAACAAACCCCGGGCAGACAGAGTTTGTTCTTATAAGAGGGGCAAAATCAACAGCCAAGGCTCTAGTAAGCCCGTCTATTGCTGCTTTAGATACGCAATAAACACTAAAGTTGGGTAAAGCTAAAAAAGCCTCTATCGAAGATATGTTAATAATCGTCCCACCGCCAGATTTTAATATTAGCGGAATTGCGTATTTAGCAGTTCTAAAATAACCTCCTAGATTTACATCTATTGTTTTGGTCCATTCTTCCTCCGAGATTTCTGCTATGTTTTTTGCCATATCCGGGGTGTACCGGGCAGCGCAATTAACAAGACAATGAAGCCCTCGGAATTTAGACTTGGCCGTTGTTATTGCCTTTTTAACATCTTCCGTGTTACTGACATCTCCATTAACGAAGATCGCTTCTCCACCACTTTTTTCTATAATCTCTACCGTTTTTTTACCCATTTCACAAAAATCAATGATTACTACTCTATAACCGTCTCTTGCTAAACGAATAGAAACAGCGCCTCCAATAGAAGGTCCACCATTTTTAAACCCCATCGAACCGCCGGTTACTAAGGCGACTTTATTTTTGGTTTTCATTGTTTTATTTTCTTGTTCCTTTACTCTTTTTCATTTTACCACTTTTTTAATCAAAAAAATTCCTCGAAGCTCTGCTTCGGGGTAATTCATTTTTTCGTGGGAGCGCATTTTGACACTCACTGGGCCAAGCGTGTCTTTCTCGTTTTTTTCTTCATTATTTCCGGCGCAAAAAATTCTCAAAAAAAGAAAAAAGCGAGGCTCGCCGCCGACGCTTCCGCTTTCGCAGATTTTTTCGCGCTGACTAAAAAGGGATTTAAGTAGAATGTGTAGCAGACTCAATCTGTTGCTCTATTTTTATAATCATGGGGGCCCATTGAAGGATGTGTTTTGCTCCAAAGATAGCCTCCTGAAGTTGCGTTGGGTTTACTGACACTGTCTTTCCTTGCCACGGATCAGCTACCGAAAAATTATTCTCTCCCTGATTTTCTACGACAATATAATGGGGAATATGGATTTCATAGTCAAAGAAATATCTATCAACCAGTACAATTAACGGTCCTTTTGAAGCCTCGCTTCTTATTAACCCTATGGTTACCGGACTCGATTCTATTTCGATTTTTTCAGCAACTAGTCTTTTAAGGTAGTCCTCATAAAACTCATTATCTACTGTGATAGTTACATCAAGATTTGGAAAATGCTCCATAAAAGCCCAGAGGTAAGACAAAACGAGACTTTCTCGACACCGGCCAAATGAATCAAAACATAATTGTCTTTCGTCATCTTTAGAAAATTCTTGCCCAGTAATTTTTCCAGCAACAAAAAATAACGAACAAGCTAGGCAACTATTTGCGTCAGTTTGTCTCAATATTTCCCTTGACCTTTCTATTGTCATTTCAAGTGCCCTCCTTTTTAAAGGTTTTTAAAGTGCCTTCTCCAAATAATATTTCTTTTATCTGCTTTTCTTTCATAGAATGCCATTCTTTATAAATAAAGCTTGGCGCAACAATATTTTTACTAAGAAATTTTTCGAATATCTCAAAACGATTAGTAGAATTCGAGGTAATCGTAATGATTGCGAAGTGAACGAAGTTTAATTTATTCCTTTTTATCCACTTTAGCCAATTCTTTTCAGAGCGGTTTACTTCAACGAAATTATCAAAAGCCAATGGATATTTACCATAGCGATATCTTCTAAAAAGTTTTTGGGTAGTAGACAAAGGAATTCCTCTATTTTTGTTAAAATGGTTAATTTCTACCCTCCAGTTTTTATCTTTAAATTTTTTGGTTAGATAATCAACAGAAACGCTCTTTTTTCTATTCCCCAAACAAGAATCATACCATTGGATAGTAAAATCTTTTTTAATAAAGCCCCGAACCTCATCAATAAATCTCCGAGTGAAGTCCGCACCGTCAGGCCCACCAAAATCGCTCAAGGCGTAAGTGGTTTTTGGATCTGAAACATCCGGAGCAGCAACCGTTGGACCATTCCAGACAATGTAGTTAAATCTCAAATTCCTCACTGGTGAGAAAAGATCTCCAATTCGGAATTCTATTTTGTGTTCCAAATTATTCAGAATCGCATTAAATTTAGCATACTCAACGGCCTTAGGATTGATATCCGTGGCATAAACTCTTTTTGCCTTATCTGCACAAAATAAGGCAATGGCTCCAGAACCTGTTGCTAAATCTAAGACAATATCGTTCTTATTAACTTTAAGGTTTTTGATAATTTGAGGAGTTTCATGAGGCAACATTGCCCAAACTTGATCTCGTTTTCTAATAAATAATTCTCTTTTCCCTCGGCCAAAATTGATGAATTTTTTATGTTTAACAGAAAACACAAAGTCTGTAACAATAAATTTGTCTCTTAGAGGATAAACCATCACATTAGCATAGTAACTCTTGTTATATTTTGTTAATAAACCTGCATTTTGAAGAGTTTCAAACATATCCTTATCCTTACTTTTGGAGCCATCTATTTCTTTCTCATAAAAGAAAAGTTCAATATATGTTTTCAGATCATTTCGAAAAAGTTCTAATAATGCAGGTTTACAATTTTTGATAAATTTCTTGTTGTGTGTAAGCATAGATTTTACATCTTTCGGGGAGTATAGCATTTATATTTTTATATTCAACTTACTTTTCCAGCGCGAAAAAATCTGCGAAAGCGGAAGCGTCGGCGGCGACCGTGTCCCGTAGACGCGCTCTTGCGAGGCGAGGATGTAAACCTCGCGAGCAAGTAAGCGTTCTACTGGGATTTCTTTTCCCCTTAAACCTTTACCCCGCTAATTACGAAGTGATTTTGTGGGGCCTTTTCCCTGCCTGCCGGCAGGCAGGCTCGCCGCAGCCGAAGACGCTATGATTTGTCAGTAATTTTTGATAGAATAGGTTCGAGCGATTTTGTAGATATACTCAAAATTGTTAAACAATTTTGAGCGGGAGACGGGTGTCCTTCGCTTCGTCCTTCGCTGACCATCCTACGCTAAAGCTTTGGAGTGGTTCAGATCCGGAGCGATTTAGCTTTGGAACACCTATTCGTCTCTGTTACCATCTTTCGTCGAAGCTACATTGACCAATCTTTTGTACACAAACGCTTTGCCCGATCCAGACTTTAGGTAAAGTTCAAAAGCTTTTGCTTTTTTCTTACCACCAAATGCACAGTACCAAACCAATTCTCAAGGAAAGTGCCCTTTGGTATATTGGTTTTGCCAGTTTGATGTTCTTCTATTCTTCTCCTTAGGTTTAGATGTATAGCCGTAATATAAGGTCTTGGATTTTGAACTTTGGAGAATGTAGACGTAATACATATAGTACCCGCAAAACAAATTTACCACATTTTTAAGCTTGAAACACTGAAAGTTTGATTTGCGCTTGCTATAGCTACCCGTCTGTAGCCTTGGCGAAAGACGGGAGTATATCTACAAAATCGCTCGAACTCATTTCCGAGAAAACTTTTAGGTTTTCGATGAATCAAGCTTGCCTTATTTTATCAAAAATTCCTGAAAAAATCCATTCGCTCCACTTCGGCTCGCGGGCAAAAATTTCCTCCTCCCAACCCCTTCCATTTTTGTCCGCTCGCCGAAAATCTCACAAAAATTTTAGCGTCATTTCCTATAAATCATCTAAAGGACTTTCATTTTTTTAACTTTTGTGTGGAAACTTTAGCATAAAGAGCTTTATCCATTCCAAGTGAAACGAGGAATCAAGGTTCTTGCATTTTAATGCAAAGTTCATTATATTAATGTAAGTAGGTCTTGATGGTCCTTCAAGGTTGACAAATATAAAATTAAAAAGGAGGATAAAATTATGAAAAAATTAAACAAAGCAATTATATTTTCAATTAGTCTTTTAATTCTTGGTTTCGCCTTTATGGGCACAGCTTTTGCCCAAGAGGGGCAAATAGAGTTCATTAAACAACGCATAACATCAAATTCAGCTTATCAGGGGAGGCCTGCTATCTATGGTAACTACATTGTGTGGGAAGATGGGAGAAACGGAAACTGGGATATATACATGTATAACTTAGCTACTGGAATAGAATCTCCAGTCACTACAAATCCAGCATATCAATATTACCCCAATGTATATGGCAACTTTATTGTGTGGGAAGACACGCGAAATGGTGGCTCTGACATTTATGGTTTTGATTTAACTACAGGAATAGAAAGGCGGATAACTTCATCAACAACCGCTCATAGACCAGGCATCTATGGTGATAAAGTTGTATATTACGATAACCGAACTGGTAACGGCGATATATGGATGTATGATCTTTCAACAGGGATAGAGACTCAGATAACTACAAATACGGCAAGTCAGTATGACCCGGATATCTACGGCGATAAGATTGTCTGGTGGGATTTTAGAGATTTTCCAAATCTGAATGTTTACATGTATGACCTTTCCACAGGGATAGAAAGACGAATAAGTAATTCATATTACAGCGGTTTCCAAGGAAAAAGAGTGTCAATATACAACAACCTTATTGTATGGGAAAATCAAACAGAAGTTAACCAAATTCCAGACATATTTATGTATGATATTTCAACAGGTATAGAAAGTCCTGTATCTACAAATCCAGCATTTCAGTGGGGACCTGATGTGTCTGGAAACTATGTAGTATGGACCGATCAGCGACGCGGCACAAACGAAACCGATATTTATATGTATGACATTTCTACAGGGATTGAATATCCTGTAGCTACAGGGGATACAAACCCAGGGGGATATGACACTTGGGGAGCAAGCATTGATGGAAGCCGTATTGTCTGGTCAGACTATGGGACTGGAAGTGGTGACATCTATATGGCCACTATAAAAACTGCCAATATTTCTCCCATTGCAAATGCTGGTCTTGACCAGACTGCTCATGTTGGAAGCATAGTTACACTTGACGGAAGTGGAAGCTCTGACCCTGATGGCAATATACCATTAACCTATGAGTGGAGTTTTGTATCTATGCCAACTGGAAGCACTGCTTTGTTTTCAAATTCCAAGATAGTTAATCCGACATTTACCACAGACCTTCCCGGAGATTATGTGCTGCAACTTGTTGTTACTGACAGTCTGGGAGCAGCAAGCGCCCCTGATACACTTACGGTAAGTACTACAAACTCTGCACCAATTGCGGCGGCTGGGCCGGATCAATCAGTAATAGTAATCGGTATAATACAACTTGATGGTACTCAGAGTTATGATCCGGACGGTGATCCTATCGCCTATTGGTGGACATTTGTCTCTGTGCCTAATGGAAGCAATGCCTCCCTTGTTGGCGCAAATACTGCCACACCAACCTTTGCAGCCGATGTGCAAGGCAATTATGTGGCGCAACTGGTAGTAAGCGACCCCTGGACGCAAAGCTCACCAGGCACTGTGACCATAAGTTTTGAAAACTTAAAGCCAGTAGCCAATGCTGGGACAAGTCAATCAGTTGCTGTGGGTGATACAGTAATTCTTGATGGGAAAGGAAGTTCAGATGCAAATGGAGATACTCTAAATTATAAATGGATGCTTTCTTCGGTTCCAGAAGGAAGTTTATCTGTAATAGCAAACCCAACTGCTATGATAACGTCTTTTGTTTCAGACCTTCCCGGTACTTATGTAGCGCAGCTGATAGTAAATGATGGATTTGTGGATAGCGATCCCAGTACTATTCAGATCCAGGCAGTAACATCAGTGACATTAGTAATAGAGAGCGTGCAGACTGCGGAAACCAAGGTTGTATCGCTGGAACTTTTTGTCTTCAAGAATGAAAATATGCAAAACGCACTTTTGAACAAGCTAAATGCCGTTATAGTAAATATAGAGGCAGGTAATTATGAGGATGCCTTGGGGCAACTTCAAAACGATATCTTGATTAAGACAGACGGTTGCGTAAAATCAGGAGCACCAGACAAGAATGACTGGATTAAAGACTGTGAGTCGCAGGGGATAATCTATCCATATATTCTTGATGTTATTTCAAAGGTAAAAGAATTATTGTAGCAAAGAGTTCTAAGAGAAGAAAGGCAAAGGAGCCAAAATTCTCTTTGCAAACAAATTTAAGAGGTAAAAAATATAAAAACAGCTTATAAATCAATCATAACGGTTGTTTTGGCGGGTTTGGTAATGCTTCTTGGGGCTACTTCAGTTGCAATAGCCCAAGAAGAAGTTTGGGAAATCACTTTCGATGTGCAAGGGGATGCCTACTCTCCGTATTTTTTCGTTAGCGGCAATTTCTTAATTAGAGTTTCAGATGGAAAGATAATCTCAGAAAGTGTTCCTATGTCAGCTCGATATGGTGGAGGACTTCCCTGCTTCTCTGAATCTGGATGGACAGTAAATAACTATTCCGATTGGGGAAGAGAAGGAAGTAATGTCTCATTATCCCTAAATCATCCCTTTTCCGTAGGTGGCTCTGTTGGAGGTGACTATATTGCCTTTTATGGAAGTAGAACTGGAACAGAGACTGCTAGTGGAGATTCTATAATTTTTGCTTACCACATTTATGAGTGTCCTGTTGAGGGAACTAGTTCTCATCGTACGGGGTCTGGTAGCTGGGTAGGTAGAAGGATAATAGGAGAAAACCAGCCGCCAGTCGCTTCGTTCATATCTTCTCCAGAAAACCCTAATGTCGGTCAAGAAATAACCTTTAGTGCCTCTTCTTCATTTGATCCGGATGGAACAATTGTCAAATATGAATGGGATCTTGGAGATGGGAACATAGCAGAAGGCCAAATAGTGACTTATGCTTACAATGCACAAGGAACTTACACCATTACCTTAACTGTTACCGATAATCAAGGCTTTACAAGTTCTGCTCAAAAGACCTTGTCAGTTACGGCACCCAACCAGCCGCCAGTCGCTTCATTTACTTACTCGCCAGAAAACCCTAATGTCGGTCAGGAAATAACCTTTAGTGCCTCTTCTTCATCTGATCCAGATGGTGACCCATTAACATACAAATGGGATTTCGATGCCGGTAATGGAATAAGTATTGATTCAGCAGAACTGAATCCAAAGCACAGTTACTTAGCATCTGGTACATATGTTGTAACGCTGATAGCAAATGATGGTAAAGTAGATTCATTACCGGCCACCGCTGAAATCACAATACGAGGGAGCGAGAGACGGGATTTGAACCCGCGACCTTTTGCTTGGCAAGCAAACGCTCTAGCCAACTGAGCTACTCTCGCAGTAGGTAAGATTATAACAAAGAAGGCGGGTTGGCGCCAATCAGAGGCTATCTAGACATGAGTTTCGCATTATTGTCATCCTGATCTCCCGTAGGGAGAGAAGGATCCCCTTATTCCAAGATAACGAAAACTTAGGACGTAAACCGGTGTGTAGTTTGTTGTCATCCTGAATTTATTTCAGGATCTGCTTGTTGTTTAAATGATAAAGATACGAGTTTC
>JAHJSD010000102.1 GCA_018830585.1 Patescibacteria group bacterium | reverse complement strand
CTGACTCCTCGGATGGTGTGACGAAGAGGGATTTTTGCTATCCTTCACCATCCGAGGGGTCACTTCACTTCGTTTCGCAACACCTCGGAGGTGTTTTTTACGTTTTCTTATCTAACTTAACTAAAAAAGTTTACCTCTCTCTGAAATTAACTCAAAATTCGCAAGTGACCCAAATCGCTAAAATTATGAACCGCGTCTCCAACTAAATTCATAAAGGCGAAAGTATGAACTTCGCAATTTTCCTGGCGACAATGGCGCCAGGGGAGTAGTTTTTCGATTAAAAGGAAAGTTATGAAAGAAACTAAAACTGCTGGAAAAAGAACCTCGGCAGGAAGCTGCTCGGCGGCCTTGGGCAGAAGGTGAAAAAAGGCTCCGGCCATTAAACTGCCGGCGGCCAAAGAAACCAAAAGAAAAGAGATTTTCTTTAAAAAACTTCTCTTAAAGGAAATGATAAAAACGCCGACAAGAGAAACTAAACTGATTAACAGGGTGGCGATAATAATCTTAAAGAAATTGGCCATTTTTGGGTCTTCCTATAGAAGTCAACTATTTTTTTAAAAGCTGAAGCAGGCGGTTGTATTTAGCCACCCTTTCTCCCCGGGCAGGGGCGCCGAATTTGACGAAATCTGCCCCAAACCTTACCGCAAAATCGGCGATCCAATTGTCATTAGTTTCCTCTCCGCGGTGGGAGACAATAGTCTTTATCCCTAAGTTTTTCGCGGTTAATAAGGCGTTCTTTGCCGCGGTGATCGTTCCCTGCTGGTTGGGTTTGATAATTACGCCGTTGAAAAGCTTGTCTAAAGCGCCTTTTTTAATTTTTCCGGCATCGGTAACGGTTAAATCATCGGCGACTACTAAAATTTTGGGATTAACTTCGGTCACTTTCTGAAAGAATTCCTGCCATTGCTCCGGTTTATTTTCCGGAAATGGATCTTCCAAGCCAACAATTGGATAGCGTCGTACAATCTCTAAGAGGTCGGGGATGGTGGGGGGATTAATATTGCCAGCGATATCTAAAGTAATATTTTCTCCGCTCATTTTTTTCATGATATCCAAAACATCATGGTCGTTAAGCTCTTTCGGCGAAAACCCTCCTTCGCTACCGATAGTTGTCAGTAGGCCCTTTTTTTCCAAGCATTTCTCGACTTTTCGGTAGAAAGCCACCCCCTTCTCTACTCGATCGACAATGACCATAAACTCTTGGATGGTTAATTTTGGATTACCGTGCGCTTCCCCTTCAAAGATTAACATCATTATTTTGGGAAGTTGTTTAACTGTGGAATGAGCAACTAACTTAAAAAAGGCGGCAGAAACCGCTAAAGTGGCATTGGCTCCCCAATTACCTTCAGTTAAAATCCGGTCAAGCGGTTCTTGTTTTAACTCCTTACCGGTTATCTGTGGAAAAATTTCCTTTTCGATTTGTTCAACCGCCTTTTCCGGTTCGACAGGAGGTCGTTCTTCTTTGCCGGTAGAAATTCCCTGGGGCACCGAGGCGTTTACTTCCCTGCCCTGGCTGGTCTTAAGGAAACACTCCACGGTCCAGTTTCCTGAAGAATTAAGAATTTTTCGGCCTTTAAGCTGGTTGATTTTCATTTTTTGCGCAGCCTTTCTTTTTCCGCCCAGGCAATAGTTTGCCGGCTTCTTTCTATGGCATCGGGGCTGACGGAAATACTGGTTACTCCCCACCTTACCAATTTTTCTACCATTTCCGGATACTGGCTTGGCGCCTGGCCGCAAATTGAGCTGGTAATACCAAGCCGGTTGCAGGTTTTAATGGTTTTTCTTAAAGCGTAAAGAACCGACGGATCCATCTCATTAAACCGGTAAGCGACCTCGCTATTGTCCCTATCCAGCCCTAAAATAAGCATAGTTAAATCGTTACTGCCGATGGAAACACCGTCTATTCCAACCTTGATAAAATCCTTTAGGGAAATGACATTGCTGGGAATTTCAACCATCATCCAAAGCTTAAAGCTGGAAGACCGGCTAAGACCGTAGCCGGTGACGATTCTTTTTACTTCCAAAAGCTCTTTTGGCGTTCTGACGAAGGGAATCATCAGCCAAAGGTTTTTGAAACCATGTTTGTTTCGAACCCTTTTGATCGCTTCTAATTCCAATTGAAAGACTTCCGGAAAACTGATGTAACGAAAAGCGCCTCTGAAGCCTAATAATGGATTGGGCTCTTCCGGTTCAAAAAGCTCGCCTCCGGTTAGGTGGCGGTATTCGTTACTCTTGAAGTCGGTGGCCCGGTAAACCACCGGCTTGGGATTGAACGCTTTGCAAAACTGCAACATCCCTTCGGAAAGCTTTTGGATAAAAAGCTCTTGTTTCCCCTCTTTAATCAGTTTTTGGGGATGAATTCCGATTTGGGCGATCATAAATTCCGCCCTCAATAAGCCGACACCGTCAACATCTCTTTTGGCAGACTCTTTGGCCAATTCCGGTTCGGCCAAATTAAGATAGAGTTTGGTGGCGGTTCGTGTCTTGGTTTGCTTTTTCTTTAGCCTTGTTTTTGAGGTCTTTTTGCCTTTTTTCAGTTTTCCTAACCAAATTTCCCCCCTATCGCCGTTGACAACAATATGATCGTTATTTTTCAAAACTTTTAAAACTCCATCCACTCCGACGACACAGGGAACGCCTAATTCTCTGGAAACAATGGCGGCATGAGAGGTTTGACCGCCTAATTCAGTGACAATCGCCGAGGCTTTTTTCATGGCCGGAACGTAATCGGGAGAGGTCATTTTGGCAATCAGGCAATCACCCTTTTTGATTCTGTTTATTTGTTCTGCCTTTTGGATAATTACTACTCTTCCCTGGCCAATTCCGGGACTGGCGCTATCACCTTTTAAAACTAATTCGCCGTCAACGCCGATTTGGCTATCTTCTTTTCTTACCGCGGAGCTTATTGTTGTCACCGGTCTGGTTTGGAGAATATAAAGTTTGCCTTTCTCTAAAGCCCACTCGATATCCTGAGCAAAAAAGTAGTGTTTATGCAGGGCCTCTCCTGTTTTAGCCAGCTCGACAATCTGGGGACTGCTCAGTTTCTGCAGTTTTATTTTGTTTTTTGGCACCATGGTTTTAACGGTGCGGCCTTTTCTTTTAATCAGCTGCATTTTTTGCGGCACTGTTTTTATCTCGGTAATCTGGTAGTCGCCCTTTTCGATTTCATAGTGATCCGGGGTAACAATCCCCTGGACAATATACTCTCCCAAGCCCCAGATAGCCTCGATGACAATTTTGTTTTTTTGATTGGTAACCGGGTCGATGGTGAACATTACTCCGGAAGTTTCCGATTGAACCATTCTTTGCACTACCGCGGCTAAGCCGACTTTGAAGTGATCAAACCCTTTTTCTTCACGGTAAAAAATTGCTCTTGGGGTAAAGAGAGAGGCCCAAGCTTTTCGGACATAATTGACCACGCTGGCCTCTCCGCGGATATTTAAAAAAGTTTCCTGCTGACCGGCAAAAGAGGCGTCGGGCAAGTCTTCGGCGGTAGCTGAAGATCGAACTGCTACTAATGCTTGTTTTAGGCCGAACAGGCTGCCCAACCGGTGGTAGCTGTTAATGATTTCCTGAACTAATTTTTCCGGAACTTCGCCCCCAATAATCATCCTTTTTATTTTTTCCGAGGCGGCGGTCAGCTCATCGTTTTGTTCAGTATTAGTTGCTTCTAATATTTTTGCCACCTTATCGCGGAGCTGGTTGTGCTCGATAAAGTCAAAGTAGGCTTTAGCGGTGACGACAAAACCTTGGGGAACTAAATTGTCCAAAAAGGAAGTCATTTCTCCCAAATTAGCCCCTTTGCCGCCGGCAAAGGGAATATCTTCTTTATCGATTTGGTCAAACCAGAGAATGTTTTTATTTTCTTTATTCATTTTTTTTGGACAAGGATTAACTGTTAAAAAGATATTACCATTTTTTCCTAACTTGATACCCTCAAGGACGTTAGTCCGGGGAAGGGGTTGATTCCCGAATCTTGCTGTCTTGGGTTAAGGTGAACTTGTTTCAAAACCTTATCTAAACGTCATTCCGGGCTCGACACGACGTCGTATGACTGTCGCGAGGACCCCCATGGTCATTCCGGGCTTGACCCTAAGGGATCCCTTCGGGACCGTCCTTCCGTAGCCCTGCCTGCCGGTTTACCCGCCGACAGGGGGCAGGCAGGGCACAGCGAAAGAGGGACCCGGAATCCTCACTGTCATTCCGGGCTTGACCCGGAATCTATATAGATCCTGAATCCCCAATACCATTCGGTACGGAGCGCGCACCCAGTCATGCGACGAGGTAAAAGTTCAGGATGACAAGACTGATTCTAAATCACCCCAGTGATACGATGTGACGACAATAGCTGGTCCTGAGACTGGTCTATCAACCATATAATTTTAAGTTATCTTAAGTATCAGCAGGAGCAATATTCGGGACAAGCGAAGCTTGCCTTGTGAAATACCACGGACGTCAGTTAGTGGTGGTTTATTTGGGCGCCCTGGTTTTTCTATTTTCTTCAGTTTCCTTTCTCCGGCCATAGTCGTCTTCCAGCCTGAAGGTGGTTCCTTTTTCCGGCGAAGAAATTTCGAAAATATAGCAGTCTTCTTGAGCCTCGAGGCGGTGTTTTTCCATTGGTGAGATTAAATAGCCTCTTTTAAGCTGCATTTGAATTTTGTCAAAACCGCTGTTTTCGTTTTCTAACCAGAGCAAGGCTTTGCCGGAAAAGAGACAGAGGGTTTCCTCTTTTTGGTCATGGTATTGCAACGAAAGCCGTTGACCCTTTTTTACAAAAAGTATTTTTCCTGCCCGATCTAAATTTTCCGGTGTCAGGATGATTTCAAAGCCCCAGGGCTTTTCTATTTTAACGGCGGTAGATTTCGGTTTAGTTGAGTTCATCCGTCTGTTGAAACGGCCACTAAATTAAAAAGTTCGTTTTCTAAAGAATTTCCCAGACGCCCGGTTTTGTTTAGCCATTCCGTTTCGATTAATTTTAAATACATTTTCTTTGTTTCTTCAAGGTTCAGTTTATTAGCTTGGGAGAGAATTTTGCTTTTTTGCCAGGGAGCTCCCTTTAAAGATTCCGGATTGACTTTGGCCAAAAGCAAGTCTCTAAACCTTCTGGATAATAAAAATAGAATCAGCTCGGCCGGATAGGTTTTTAAGCTTTCCTCTAATTTAACCACTGGCATCTTGGAGGTCCGATCCCCCACCGAATCCAGAAAGTAAAAGACTTTCGCCGGTAATTTAAAGGAAAATGTTTTTAAGTTTTTTCCTAAGCCGGAAATTTTTCCCGGAGTGACCACTTTTTCTTCCCAGATAAAAATATCTATCTCCGGTTCAAGTTTGATCATCAGTTTAATAATTTCTTTTAAACCGGTTACGGGCAGGGAGAAAAGATTTTCTAAAACTAAAGCTCTTTTTTCCATCCCGGAAAAGAGGCTGAGATTAAAGGTGGCCAAGTTCTCTAAAGAGACTTCTTTTTTGGAGAGCCGTTTTACCTGCTGGTACTTGCTTATGGCATCAAAAAGACGCTGGCGGCTTAGAAACGCATCGTCGCCATGAAAAAGATAGATCATTTCCGGCCCCCCTTAAACCACTTTATAAACCTTGTCCCCTCTTTTTACTTTCTGAGCCACCTTTAGTCCTACGGCCATTCCTTTTTCGGCGGTCTGGACACTTTCGTGTTCAACCTGCATTGATTCTACTGTTTGTTCGAACTCACCGCCCGAGCCGGCAATTTTAATTGTATCACCGACATTGACCGATTCTTCTTCCACGTCCAAAACAGCAACGTTGATTTTATCAAAATAGTGGCTGATCTTTCCGACAGCAATATCTGCCATTCGATTCACCTCCTTCCCGGCAATTGTTTAAAACGGGCTAAAAAAGTTTTTGTGATCTTGACCTAATTTTAGTATAATCGGGGAGGTAATCGCAAGGACCGGCAAAGCGCGCTTTTGATTGTCTCTGCGGGTACTTGCCCGGTTGGCTTGAGAAATATGGAATAATAAATGGCCAATGATAAATGATTAAATGACCGAACGATCAAATGGCTAATGGCAAATGACCAAATGACCAAATAATTAGAGGCCCCTATCGTCTAACGGTTAGGACGCCACCCTTTCAAGGTGGAAACAGGAGTTCGATTCTCCTTAGGGGCACAAACAAAAATCCCGACTTCGCCATTTAAGTGACCCGAAGACGAGTGGAAAAATAAGCGGAGTTACTCCTCCGAGGCGGCAGAGTGGAGCGAAGCGTAACATCTGACTCCTCGGACGGTGTGACGAAGAGGGATTTTTGCTATCCTTCACCATCCGAGGGG
>JAHJSD010000101.1 GCA_018830585.1 Patescibacteria group bacterium | reverse complement strand
ACGATGGAAAAAACAAACATCAATCTTTTGCCGACAGCAACCAGGTTTCAGCTTTCTCAAATCAGGCTGGCCAGGAAACTAAAGAAGACAGCCTTTATCTTTGTCGGGTTCTGGCTGTTTGTTGTTTTGGTAATGCTCTCTTTAAAAACTCTTATTTCTTACCGGAAAAAAGTTTTGGCTGCCGAGAGAGTTCGGGTGGAGACGGCTTTAGATCAGGTTTCTTCGCAGATCGGCCTTCAACAATCATTGGTATTGAGATTAAAATTAGCGGCGGAAGTGATCAGTAAAAGGCCTTATTTTTCTAAAAGGCTGACCGCTCTGTTTTCGCTTCTTCCTGAAGATACCGAACTCCAGAGGATCAGTATTGAGGCGGCCCATGTTAAAGTTTCCGGACAGATATCTTCTCTGTCGTCGCTTAAGGAGTTTGAAGAGAGGATTGCCCTGGCTCGCCGGGAGAAGAGATACCAGGCCATGGAAATGACTTCTTTAAACAGCGGAAAGGGAAAGTGGGCTTTTTCTTTAGAAATGAGGGAAAATCCAAACCCGGGTTAAAAAAAATATGGATCTTAAAAAATATAAACCTTTGTTTTTACCGGTGGGAGTGATAGTTTTTGTAGTCCTTTTTATGATTTTCTTTTTGCCCGGCCAGATAGGGGAAGTTACTAAAGAAATAAGGGCGATTAAAAAAAATCAGAAGGAGGTTGAAACTATAAAGACCAAATACCTTTTGGCTTCGTCGTTAAACAGTAAAACCCTTGAGTATCAGGCTTCTTTGGCAAGCGCCGCTTTGCCCGAGACTAAAAATGTCCCTTATATCTTACAGGGATTAAGAGAGTCGGTTTTGAAAGGGCAGTTTGCTATTAAAGAGTTGAGTTTTTCTCCGGGTGAGATCAAAAAAGAGGATGAATCGGGCAGTCTGGAGGATAAAAAAATGGAAAAATTGCCCTTAGAGTTAAGGATAGTTGGTCCTCTAAATAAGATAACGGAACTTTTTAGCTCTCTGGAGGAAACGGCGCCTCTTTTCCAGGCAGAGAGTTTTGACCTGAGCGTGCCGGAAAAGACTGGCGCCAATGCTTCAATTCAACTTCGTCTGAGCACCTTTTACAGTCCGCCGCTGTCTAGTTATAAGCCGGAAGCGATCAGTTTAGAGAGCTTGGTTTTAAGCGACGAAGAAATCGCTTTTTTGGACCGGCTTGATAAGCTTAGTTTCCCTCAACTTGGATCAAGAACCAAGACGGTTAGCGAATACGGGACGCGTCAGAACCCCTTTAGTTTTTAGAGAAGAAAGACGGAAAAGGGAGAAGTCTCATGAAACAAATAGGTTTTAAGCCTCCTGAACTTCTAAGGCAAACCTTTCCCCTTTTGAAAGAACTAAAAGCAGGCTTTTGATCGCCTTGATTACTTTCCCTTGCTGACCGATTACCAAACCGATTTCTTCCTGTGGAACTTTGATAATGAAGCTGGTGATTTCCGACGCTTCTTCCGTAATTGAAACTTTTTCCGGAGAACCGACGATGGATTTAATAATAAACTCGAGCAGTTCTTTCATTCTTTTTTAGTTTTTAGTTGGGTTAAGCGCCTTTCTGACACCTTCGGTCAGCTGGGCTCCTCTACTGAGCCAAAGCTTAATTTTCTCCCGGTCGACGCTAAGGGTGTTTGTTTTTGGGTTTAAAAAACCGAGATAGTCGGTGTATTTGCCGTCCCTTTTAGATCGGGCCGGAGCGACTACGATACGATAACTCCGCTGGTGTTTCTTGCCTCGCTGAAAAAGTTTTATTTTTAGCATTTTTGTTCTATTTGACCGTTCTTGTTCCGATTTTAGATTTTATCTTACTTTCTTTTTCGAGAATAGTCAATGCTTTTTTGGCGGCGGCTTCTTCGGCTTCGCCTTTCGAGCCGCCTTTCCCGGCGGCGATTTTCTCTTGGTCAAAAAAGACCGCGGTGATGAATTTTTTGGCATGGTCAGGCCCTTCTTCTCTGATAATTTTGTAATACGGAGTGAGTCTCATTTTTGCCTGAATCTTTTCCTGGAGCTTTGTTTTGGCGTCTTTATTGTCTCCTTTACTGCCTAAGAAAACTAACTTCTTAAGCAGATTTTCAGTTAAAAAATCATCGACTTTTTGCCAACCGCCATCCAAATACAAGGCTCCGATCACTGCCTCAAAAGCGTCGGCGAGCAGAGAGGGATTTTTTCTGCCTCCGCCTTCGTCTTCGCCTTTGCTCAGAAGCAGGACTGGGCCTATTTTGATTTTTTCCGCCGTTTCAGCTAAGCTTTTGGCGCAAACCAAAGAGGCTCTGACATTGGTTAAAATTCCTTCGGTCAATTCCGGGAAATGGTGAAAAAGTTTTTCGGTAGCCCAGAGCTCGAGCACGGCATCTCCTAAAAATTCCATCCTTTCATTTGATTTAAGTTCTTTATCCCGATGCTCATTAAGATAAGAGCGGTGGGTTAAGGCCCTTAGAAATAGGTCTTTATCCTTAAACTCAAGGGCGAGACCCGATAACTTATTTTTTTTCATTTTTATCCGAATCTTTTTTAACCCCCTTTTTTTGCGCCGGTCTTAGTTTGTTGTAAACCGCGCCGAGAGCGCCGTTAACAAAACTGGAAGAACTTTCCGAACCGAATTCTTTTGCCAGTTCTACCGCTTCGTCAATGGCCACCTTATCGGGAATCTTTGGGGCGTAGTTAAGTTCGTAAATAGCCAATCTTAGAATGGCTAAGTCGGTTCTGTTTATCTTTTCCAGAGGCCATCTTGGGGCGCACTGGCTAATTATCCGGTCGATCTCTTTGGTTTTCTTGATAATTTTTTGGGCTAATGGGGTCAATTCCGTGGTAGCATTAAAGCTCCAGGCGAAAAGCGACTGAACTGTTCTCCGGCGGCGCTGATGCCTGGGATCTTTTTTACTTTTGGGCATTTTCAACTTTTTTCACCAACAGCCACTTTTTCTTTTTTGACCCCGGCCTTTACCGTTTTTTTGCCTGAGTCGAGCTTACCGCAGCTTGGACAGGCATAGTGAGGTCTTTTGTCACTGCCGCAAGACGGGCAAAGAGACACTTCAGGCAACTTGATCGCGTGAACCGCCCTCCTTCTACCCTTCCTGTGGCTGGATGTTCTTCTTTTTGGTACCGCCATTTGTTCCTATTTACAGATTTCGCGCTTGTTGTCATTGCGAGCGAATGCGAAGCAATCTCGTTTTTAGATTGCTTCGTCGCTGTTGGCTCCTCGCAATGGCAATTAGACTAATCAACGTCAACTGCGAAACTTGTACTATTGTATACTGAGATCTTAACTTTTTCAACAGGGATAAATTGGTTTTTTGACAAATTAGATTGATACCTGAACCAAGAAAGCCATGGGTTTATCTGTAGGCTCTGTTTTGGATAATCATGACACTGGATCGTTTTAACCCACCTGCCTGCCGGCAGGCAGGCCCCCGGGGAGTCGATCCGCCTCCGCCGGTTGGCGGATGGCGGACACCCCGGGGGTGTTTAAGACCGGCAATTTGCCTTTCTAATGGGGATCCTTCGCCCCGACGTTACGTCGGGGACTCAGGATGACGGAAGGAGTGTCACTCCAAGCTCTCTCTGCCGTCATTCTGAGCAGAGCGAAGAACCTGCCTGCCGGCAGGCAGGTCCCCCAATTGTTGGCACTTTGCCCTCTCAACGGGCCGCGCCCGCCAGACGCTGAAGCCGTCAGGCGATACGGGCGGGGATCCTTCTCTCCCTGAGGGAGATCAGGATGACGGGTCGCAATCCCCTCCACCCCCGGGGAGCCAAAACCCTGCCTGCCCTCCTACCGACGGGCCTGCCTGTCGGCAGACAGGTAAACCGGCAGGCAGGTCACCCGGGGGTGTTTAACTCAGAATGACGGATAGAAAAACCACGATTCCGGATTGGATTAACCCGCGGGGCTCCATTTTAGCGTTTTCCCGGTTAGTTTGGGGCGACGATTTTTCCGGGAGAGCGGTTTAATTTCTGCTTTATTTTAGGATACAAAGCTAAAGTTGGGCTTTTTTCCAGAACTTGGGAGGCGTGGAATCTGGCACTTCGGATTAAGGCCAGATCGGTATAAGAGGCAATTTTAAACTCGGGGAAGCCATGCTGCTGGGTACCGTAGATTTCTCCCGGCCCTCTGATTTTAAGATCGATTTCGGCCAACTTAAGTCCGTTTTTATTTTCTTCCATTGCCCGAAGCCTTTTTTTTGCTTTTAGTCCGGTTTTACCGGCGAAAAGAAAACAGTAAGCCTGTTTTTTACCCCGGCCCACCCGGCCTCTTAGCTGGTGAAGCTGAGCCAAGCCGAACCGGTTTGCCGCTTCAATGATCATTATGTTGGCGCCGGCAATATCGATACCGACTTCAACCACCGGAGTGGCTACTAAGATTTCGGTTTCTCCGTTTTTCATTTTGGCAAGAACGGCTTCTTTTTCCTTGCTTTTCATCCTGCCGTGAATAAGACCGATTTTTTCAGCGCTGAAAACTTCCTTTTTCAGTTTCCGGTATTCTTCGGTGGCAGACTTGACCGATTCCAGTGTTTCCGAGTCTTCAACAAGAGGACAGATGATGAAAGCCTGGCTTTGGCCGGTTTTGATTTGTTTTTTGATCCATTGGTAACAATCTTTTCTTTTTTTCCCCGGAACTAAATAGGTTTTTACCGGTTTTCTGCCCGGGGGCATTTGGTCGAGGCTGGAAACATCTAAGTCCCCGTAAACGGTTAAGGTAATCGTTCTTGGGATCGGTGTTGCGGTCATGGTCAGAATATGAGGGCTAAAGCGGTCTTTGTCGGGGAGATTTGACTTTTCAATTAAGATTGACCGTTGAGAGACGCCGAAGCGGTGCTGTTCGTCAATAATTACCAGACCGATCCGGCGGAAATCGCGGCGGCGGTGGAGCAGGGCGTGGGTGCCAACTATCAACTGCCAAATTTCTTTCGAGTCTTTAACCTCTTTTTTATTGGACCCGGTAATCAGTTTTACCGAGATTCCAAGCGGAGTTAGTAAGGTTTTAAGGTTTTGGTAATGCTGCTGGGCCAGAATTTCAGTAGGAACCATCAGAACAGATTGATATCCGTTCTTGGCGGCGACTAAAATCACCGCCGCGGCGACGATTGTTTTTCCGGAACCGACATCGCCCTGAAGAAGCCGGTTCATCGCCACCGGCCGGTTCAGATCCTCAGTGATTTCTTTGATGGCCCTTTTTTGGCAATTGGTTAGTTCAAAAGGCAGTGAAGAGATCAGTTTCTTCAAAATACCGGGTTTATTTTTCATTTTCGGCGCCGGCTGTCTTTTTTCCCAGCGGCGTTTGTTAAGAAGAAAGTTTAACTGAAGCAAGAACAGTTCGTCGAAAGCCAGCCTTTTTCTTGCCTTAGCTAAATAGGCTTTGTTTTCGGGGAAATGGATCTGGTTTACGGCCTCTTTTTGTCCGATTAATCGCTCTTCTTTTATTATTTTTTCCGGCAGAAATTCTTCCACTTCTTCGATCAGGTTCGGCAGGGCCTGACTGATCACCCGGCGCAGATAATTGTTGCTGACACCGAAAGTGACCGGGTAGATTGGAACTAAGCGGCCGGTCCCGGTTAGTTTTTCCTCCGGTTTTTGACTGTCAATTTCCTCTTCGGGGCCGATGATTTCAAAATTGGGAGAGATAAATTGAAGCTTCCTTCCCTGCCTTTTGACTTTTCCGGAAACAGAAACTAACTTTGGTTCGGAAAAAGTCCTTGATAGGTAAGTTTGATTGAACCAAATAATCTCGATAATCCCGGTATTGTCTTTAAGGATGGCTTTTTGGATTGTTTTTTGTTTAGAAGATCTAAGGTAGTTATTCTCTATCTTGATAATCCGGCCGATCGCGGTGACAGTTTCTCCTTCCCGGATTTGGGCAATCGGAGAAATCAAAGAGTAGTCTTCGTGGCGAAAAGGGAAATAGTAAATTAGGTCCTCGGCTGTTTCTAAGTTAAGCCGCTTTAGCTTTTCTGACATTACCGGACCGACTCTTTTAAGATATCGGATTGGGGTGGTTAAAGTGATTTTATCCATAACCTTTAGCGAAAGGCTTGATAAGCGGCAATCATTCTCTCTTAGACTAAAAACGGCAGAAAAGCGGTGAGGATAAGAGAGAAGGCGGCCAGAATAAATACAAATTTAACTAACTTTTTCTTTTTGATCTTAATGCCGGCGATCCTCATTATCTCTGATTTTATCAAGACAGACTTGAGTAAATCAATGCCGGTATTTATAATCTTGAAGTAGATGGCCAGTTTCAAGACGGTTTTAGGAAGATTTTGTTAGATAATTGCGGATACGTTCTTGTCTTGGCCAAAGAGGCAAAGATAGCCGCGGCCCCGGTTTTTTATCGTCAGGAATTAAGAAAGGCTGATTTTTTAAAAACTGTTTTGAAGTTATTACAGATTTCGCGCTTGTTGTCATTGCGAGCGAATGCGAAGCAATCTCGTTTTTAGATTGCTTCGTCGCTGTTGGCTCCTCGCAATGACAATTAGACTAATCAACGTTAACTGCGAAACTTGTGGTTATTTAAGATTATGCTCCGATTAAGAAAAAATAGTCATTGGTTAAACCTGATCCGTTTTAAGCGACTTCGCCGGCGGCGGACCGGGAATCAAGTCTCTTTAGTCAAAAGACTGATCTATTACTTGCCTGTTTTGGGCTTTTTTGGCATCGTCAGCGGGTTTTTCTTCTTTCTGATCGCTTTTGCTTGGGTGGCCAAAGACTTGCCCTCTCCGGACAAGGTGGTTAGAAGGGAAGGTTTTGCCACCAAAATATACGATCGCAACGACAACCTGCTCTATGACGTTTTCAGACAGGTAAAGAGGCTGCCGGTTGATTTAGACCAGGTTCCCGACTATCTGAAACAGGCGACCATTGCCATTGAAGATAAGGAATTCTATTCTCATCAGGGTTTTAGTTTAAGGGGTATTGCCAGAGCCTTTTTTAACATCGTCGTTCACCAGAAAATTCAGGGAGGTTCGACCTTAACCCAGCAATTGGTTAAGAATGTCCTGCTGACTTCTTCGAGAACCTTGTCAAGAAAGTACCGGGAGCTGATCTTGACTTTGCAGATTGAGAGAAAATATACCAAGGATGAGATCCTGCAGATGTATCTTAACGAGGCGCCGTATGGCGGCACTGCCTGGGGAGTGGGCGCGGCGGCAGAGCACTATTTTAACAAAAATGTTTCCGAACTGAATTTAGCCGAGTCTGCCGTTTTGGCGGGGTTGCCGCAGCGGCCCTCGGTTTACTCCCCTTTTTCCGGAGATCTTTGGCAGGACAGAACAATGGCGGTTCTAAGAAGGATGAAAGAAGACGGTTATATCAGTGAAGAGCAGGAGTCGGAAACAATAGACCTGCTGGACGAGATTGTCTTCAGTTCTCCGGAAGGGCTGTTTAGGGCGGCCCATTTTGTGATGTATGTTAAAGATCTTTTGGCTAGAGATTTCGGGGAAGAACTGGTTGAATTAGGGGGGTTAAAAGTAAAGACCACTTTGGATTTACAACTTCAGGAAGGGGCGGAGGAAATTGTCGGCAGTGAAATAGAAAAAGTAGAGGAGTTAAACATTACCAATGGGGCGGCAGTGGTTATTGATCCTGATAACGGCGAGATTTTGGCAATGGTTGGCTCCAAGGATTACTTTGACGAGAACTATGACGGCAAGTTTAATGTTATCACCCAGGCTTTAAGACAACCCGGGTCGGCGATCAAGCCGGTGACCTACCTTACCGGTTTTAAAAAAGGTTATACCGCCTCGACTTTATTGATGGATACCAGAACTGTCTTTCCGGTTCCGGCCCAGGAAGATTATATTCCGGTCAATTATGACGGCAAGTACCGCGGGCCGATGTTAGTTCGCGAAGCTTTGGGTAATTCGATTAATGTGCCGGCGGTAAAAATGCTGGCGATGGTGGGGATCAAATCAATGCTTTCGGTTGCCAGCGAAATGGGCATTTCTACTTTAGAGCCGACTAAGGAAAACTTGGCGCGTTTGGGATTGTCGGTTACTTTGGGCGGCGGTGATGTAGCGCCGATCGAATTGGCTTCCGCTTACCTTTCCTTCGCCAATGGGGGAATTAAAAAGGAACCGGTGGCTATTTTGAAAGTTGAGGACAAAGACGGCAAGGTAATTTTTGAAAATAAAGCGGTTGAAGGCAGAAGAGTGCTTTCCGAAGGGGAGGCGTTTTTGATTAGTGATATTTTGTCCGACAATAAAGCGAGGGAAATTACTTTTGGTTTAAACAGCGGCTTGTTGATTTCCGGAAAAAAAGTGGCGGTCAAAACCGGGACAAGCAACGATAAAAGAGACAACTGGGTAGTGGGCTGGACTCCGGATGTTTTAACCTTGGTTTGGGT
>JAHJSD010000100.1 GCA_018830585.1 Patescibacteria group bacterium | reverse complement strand
TGCCTGCCGGCAGGCAGGTTCTTCCCCATTCGACAAAGCCTCAGGGTCAGAATGATGATTAGTAAAATCTGTTAATTTGCTGAAAAATTAAACTTCATTTTTTATTTTTTGGTTTCTTTATACAGACGAATCTGGAAAATCAAATCATCTTTTAGCGTTTCTTTAATTGACTGCTT
Organism: Patescibacteria group bacterium; assembly: GCA_018830585.1. Classification (GTDB taxonomy): domain Bacteria; phylum Patescibacteriota; class Microgenomatia; order UBA12405; family JAHJSD01; genus JAHJSD01. Next base: position 2,238 of record JAHJSD010000100.1, on the reverse strand, counting down.
TTGTTTTTCTTCTAAAAGTTCTCCCATCCCGTTCAAAACCTTATTCTTGGGTACTTTCTTAATAATTTTAATTGCTTTGTTTAGGGCGCGGGGCAAAGAAAGACCGGTTTTCTCTTTAACTACTTTTCCGTTAATCCCCCACCCCTGTTTTAAAAAGAACCAAAGATCAAACAAATCTCTGCTAGCTAATTTTTTCCTGGTTAGCAAAGCAGAAAGTTTTTCGGCAATCATATCTTCTTTTTTCATCGCCAAGACAGGGATTCCCAAATAGTTTTTAAGCTCAAAAGAGGAAATTGTCTTTCTTTTCGAAACTTCCACCTTAACTTTCCTTTCACTCTTGCCGTAGCTTAATAAAAAAAACAGGGTATATCTTTTTTCCCTGGCCTCTTCCAGATTGCCAACAGCGGACAGAAGTTTCTTCATCTTTTTAAAAACAATTGGCCGTTTATCTGCATCAAGAAGGTCAAAATCCAAATCAACCGAAAGCCTGGGCAAACCATAAAACAAAAGGGCCGCTGTTCCTCCTTTAAATCCTAAAGCATTTCTTAGATCAGGAACGGAGTAAATTTCTTTCAGAACATTAACCAAAATAAATTTGTGTTTCTCCTTATTGAGCATTTTCCTCCCGGTAAATTTTATAATACTGGTTGAGTCTTTTCTTCAAAGCTTTACTTTTATAAAGCCCTGATAAGTCAAAAACTTTTTCCCAACTTAAAACCGATAAATTATCGAAATAATAATTTTTATATACAAAAATAGTGTCCAAAAAAGCCCTTTCCCTTGAAGCGATATGATAATTATTCTTCTTTTCAACCCCCCTTGAGTTGGTGAGAACTTCATTTTTGATTTTCCGGTAAGAAATTTCGAAGTCTGAACATTTTATTTTCCTGGTTAGATAACCGGCGGCAAAAACAGTAGAATTCTCTTGAAAAATAATTCCCTCTTTTCTCAAAACCGTTTCAAAGCTGATATAAGAAGGGGTATAAATTTTATTGGCCAACTCAAACTTGTTGAAGTTTTCCTTTGCGTAAACTCCCCTTCTTAAGCGTGTAATTCTATTTCTTCGCGCGTAATAAGAGAGCCTGTTTTTTAACTGATCCTCAGATAAGCTCGGAAATGTCAAAGAAAGCTCTCTTATGGTAAAAACAGTTTGGTTTTGCTTATACAACCTAATGATAAAGTCGCCCTTGTTCATTTCATTATAGAACCGCAAGTAATGATAATTGATACCTGCAGTTCTAACTATATATAAAATTTAACAATATTGTCAACCACTGCCGACGCCGGACATTTCATCGGCTTAACTCAGTTTCGCCCCTGAGGAATTGGGGCTTGCCTCTCCGGGAACACCTCCGAGGAATCAAGGCCTACCTCGCAGGAGTTCCTGACTATCCTTCTCGACCCGAGTTTACCCTGAGTTTACCGAAGGACTCGAAAAATAAATACGGGCTTATACCTGCAATATTACCCATCCACCTCTTTAGTAAAATCTGTTAATTTGCTGAAAAATTTAAACGCCATTCTGACATAATAAACAAAGACTTCTTTATCAGAAAGCGCCTCTTTTAATTTCCTAACGACAAATTTGGGAGTAAATATTGATTTGTACAAACCTTGAACCAAATCCTTAATCTCTTCGTCAGTCATTTCTGTTTTTAAAACCGGCTGGCGCATATCATATTTTTCCCAATCTTTTGTCTTTAACCAGCCATTTTCATCGGCCTCCTTAAAAAGCGGCGTGCCCGGATAAGGAATCACAATGGTTGCTTGAAGGGTGTCCACCAATCCTTGGTCAAAAAGTTCTTTAGCAAACTTTAGAGTTTTTTGAGCCTCCTTTTTGGTTTCCCAAGGATAACTAACCATGGCGGTTATGTGAGGGCTTAATTTTGCCTCTTTGGCCCATTGTAAAACCGGCTTGATCTGATCAATCTTCATGTTTTTATTAATCCTGTCTAAAGTTTTCTGATTAACCGACTCTAAGCCGTAAAGCAAAAAGCGGAAACCTGCTTTGCCCATTAATAAGTAGTCTTTCCTGTTTAATCCGGCATTAAAACGCATATTGCAACTGATTCTCACCTTTTGCTGATAACCCCTTTCTATCATCCCTTGGCAAAATTCCCTTAACCAATCGCCGACCGGAAAAGTGCCGGAATCATCCATAATTTCCCTGATTCCATAATTTTTGATTAGGTGCCCCACCTCATCCAAGGCCCTGCTGACACTCATCGAGCGGAAGTT
>JAHJSD010000099.1 GCA_018830585.1 Patescibacteria group bacterium | reverse complement strand
CGGTTTTTTTCAGGAAACAATTTGTTTCTGATAAGCCGGAAGCGGAACTGTTGCCCGGTTTTACCGGCTTCAGGTTAGGCAAGGTTTGTTTCGGCGAAATTTCCCAACCGGACCAAATCAGCTGGCTGGTAAAGAACCTAGGGAAAGATTCTCTTTATTTAGCTTTTCAGGGCAAGGAAGTGCCCGGAGACTGGGACTTGTTTTCCGATCCGCCGGAAGAGATTTCAGTCAAAAAAATGACTTATGATCCCTGGGGAAAGCCTTTATCTTATTGGTTAAACGGAAAAAAATAATCTTTTGTTTTAAAAGATGAAAAGTTTTCGGCTGCTTATTTTTACCGGTTTATTGATAGTTTTTTCCTTGGGTTTGTTTCTGAGGCTGTTTCGGTTGGATCGATATCCGGCCGGATTTACTCCGGACGAGGCGGCCCAGGGCTATACCGCTTATTCGATTTTAAAGACAGGCAAGGACGAGTGGGGAAAATCCTTTCCTCTTAACTTAAGGTCTTTCGGCGATTTTAAACCGCCGCTTCAAACCTATTTGACTATCCCTTCGGTCTTTCTTCTGGGCCTGAACGAGCTGGCGGTTAGACTCCCCAACGCCTTGATCGGGTCTTTGGCAATATTAACCGTCTTTTTCTTTGCTAAGGAGCTTTTCGGCGATTTTCTCTTAGCCCTAACAGCCTCTTTTTTGGTTTCTTTTTCTCCTTGGCACTTGACTCTTTCCCGCGGAGCCTTTGAAGCCAATTTAACTGTTTTTTTCATTTCTCTGGGAGGGTATTTCCTTCTAAGGTCTTTTGACCGCAAGGGAAAAAAAGATCAGTTTTTATCGGCGCTCTTGTTGGGTCTCAACCTTTTTTCTTATCATAGCGCCAAAGTTTTTACTCCATTAGTTGTTTTGGCGCTTTTTGTTTATCATTTTGGTTTTTCTTTATCGTCAATGCGGCGGGGCCTTAAACGTATGCCGGTTTTTTTGGTTGTTTTTTCTTTTTTTCTTCTTTTGGCTTTTTCTTCGTTTTTCTTAGGCGGTCAAAAGAGGGGCTTGGATATCGCCGTTTTCAACCCCACCGATCAATGGCAGGTAGTTAAAGACTCCCGCTGGTGGGCACAGGAAAAGATGGCTCTTCCCGGTTTTCTGCCGAGAGTTTTTAATAACAAACTGTTTTACTCGGTTAATAAAATTGCCGTCAATTATCTTTCTTATCTTTCTCCCCAGTTTTTGTTTTCAGATGGGCCCACGGAAGGGGCTTACGGCATGCTTCCCGGCAGAGGGGTGCTTTGGTGGTGGGAGCTGCCCCTGATCTTGTTTGGGCTTTACCGGCTTTGCCGAAAAAAGTCTAAAACAGCCTTTTTGATTTTACTGATTACTCTGGCGGCTCCTTTGCCGGCATCTTTAACTAAAGGAATTAGGAGTGCCGGCCGGGCGGCGGTAATGATGCCCTGGATTCAGATATTTTCCGCCTGGGTTTTAGTAGAACTTTTTTCTTCATTCAGCTCTTTAAAACTTAAGAAACGATCATTAAAAATTGGTCCAAAGCTAAAATTTACCGCTTTTATTTTAGTTTTCACGGGCTTTTTCTTGTTTTTTATGGAAAATTATTTTATTCAATCTCCCAGAGAGAGGGCTAAGGAAATGCTTTATGGCCGTTGCCAGGCTTTAAGATGGGTTAGGGATAACTATCCCCAGGCAGATAAGATTATTGTTTCCAGAAAGCTTTCCGAACCGCAGGCTTACGTGATGTTTTGTTTGAACTATCCGATTAGAGCCGCTCAAGAGCAGGTGCCGGATTGGTTGGAATATCAGCAAAAGGGTCTTGGATTTGTTGACCAGCTTGGCGAATACAGTTTAGGCAAATTTGTTTTTAAAGAAATAAACTGGGCTTCCGATTCAAAAGTAGCAGGCTCAGTTTTGATAGGGACTGAAAAAGAGTTTCCCCTTGTCGATTTCAGTCCGACTAAAAGGATTGATTATCCTGACGGACAGCCGGCGGTTTTTATTTATTCCAATCTTAGTGGTTAATTAGACTCATGGTTTGGAAAGATCTAAATTTGAGGCCTTTGCTTTTTTGGAAAAAGGAAAATTGGTTTAAGAGGAATTCTCAAAAGACTATTTTGCTTTCGATTTTACTTTTGGCTTTCGGATTGAGGGTTTATAAGATATCGGAAAATCCTCCCTCTTTAAATTGGGATGAGGTTTCCCACGGGTTTAACGCTTATTCAATTTTGAAAACAGGCAAGGATGAGTGGGGAATACCCTTTCCTTCAATTTTTCGCGCGTACGGAGACTTTAAACTACCGCTTTATATCTACCTAACCATTATTCCGGTTTGGTTACTCGGTTTGAATCCGTTATCAGTCAGGCTAATTTCGGTTTTGTCCGGGGTGAGCTTAGTATTGGTCGGTTTCTTAGTTGCTAAAAAAATAACTAAGGAAAATCGGGCTGGGCTGATAACAGCCTTCTTGATTGCCCTGATGCCTTGGGGATTATTCCTTTCCCGAGTGGCGGTGGAGGCTAATTTAGGGGCTTTTCTTTTTTCCTTGGCCGGCTATTTTTGGCTTTGCTGGTCAAAAGATAAAAAGGAGAAACCACTAATTTTGGCTTTTTTGTTTTTTGGCTTATCAATTCATGCTTATAACTCCGCCCGGGTGTTGGTGCCGTTGGTATTTTTGGCCACCATTGTTTGGGTTTTGAAGAGTAAAAAAGTCAAACAACTATTCTTGCCTTTTTTGCTATTGGTAATATTTATTACCCCGATTATTTTTCAAATGCGAGACGATTCTGCCGCCGCTCGGTTTTTCTGGGTTAATCCGATTGATCAAGGAGCGGTTAACCAAATAAACGAAAAGCGGGGCCAATCATCAATGCCGCCGTTGCTGACTCGTTTGGTTTACAACAGGCCAACTTTTTTTGTTAACTTTGCCCTTAGAAACTATTTAAAACATTTTTCCCCCCGATTCTGGTTTATCGCCGGCGGCGATCATTATCAGTTCTCTTTGCCTGGCAATCCGATTGTCTTTGGGGTTCTTGCCCCATTTATTCTTGCCGGTTTAATTAAGCTTATTAAGGATAAAAAGCTGTTTTTAATCCTTTGGTTGCTGATCAGCTTTATTCCTTCGGCAATTACTAAAGATTCGCCCCATGTTTTAAGAATTATTTTGGGATTGGTGCCGATGATGGTAACTGCCGCCATCGGTTTATCATGGCTGGAAGAGTTTTTTAAAACTAACTCAAAACTTAAGGGCAAAAGTTTATTGGCAATTTTTATTTTTGGAGTTTTAGTTCAGTTTTTTATTTGGTGGCGAAATTATTGGCTGGTTTACCGAACTGCTTACTCCTGGTCTTGGCAGTACGGTTATAAGGAAGTGGTGGATTATGTTAAAAAAAACTACAGCGATTATGACAGAATTATCTTTACCAAAAAGTACGGAGAACCTCATGAATTTGTTCTTTTCTATTGGCCCTGGCAACCTAATTTTTATCAACAGGATCCTAAAAAGGTTTGGGATTATCACGCTAATTGGTATTGGGTTGACGCTTTTGACAAATTTGAATTTTGGAACGATTGGGAAGTGGTTGGTAAAACAATGATGCTGCGGGATCAGGGAATAACCGATTCAATACTTTTGATTGCTTTGCCGGGAACATGGCCAAAACCGGGCGAATTGTTAGAAACGATTTTTTCTGCTGACGGAGGAGCGGTTTTTGATATCGTTAGATATCGTCAATGAGTCTCTGCGGGATATCTCTCTTGGACAAAATCCGAACCTATTTTGAGGAAAATCCTGACGCTGAATTCTGACTGCCAGCCCGCCTCTGGCGGGCTGGCAGAAATTAACTTCACGGATCCCGCCCAGCATGACGTCGCCACTCCGCCTTGCGGCGGAGAAGCAAAGAGGAAAAATTTTCTACATTTTATTTTGCGAGCTCCTTAAAAGTTTTTTCAATATCACTAATTTGAAACTTATCGATTAAATTGTGCTCCATATGTTCCTCTTACATTTCTGACCGGAATTAAAGGATTTTTTTTATCACAACTAGTCATTTTCACCATTGTTCTATGTTCTATTTCTCTTTCAGATAGAGGAAGGAAATCTAATTTTTTCTTTTTTATTAAAGTGTAAATTTCAGTACCTGGTTGCGGTATAAATCTTGATATATATACATCGGAACAATTAATGCCCTGGATAAATTTAGCTGTCTCTATAATATGAGAATTATTAGTTAAATCTCTCTTTTTTCCATTCAAATTTAAATTCCCGATTCCAGAAAGTAATATAACTACATAACGTAGACCTATTTTATTTAATATCGAAGTTGCTTGATATAGCATTTTTTTATTATGCGGTTTGCCTAGTATTTTTAAGGTTTTATCATCTGTACTTTCTACACCCCAATAAAGTCTTCTCAAACCTAATTTCATTAGTTTTTTCCATTTATTTTCTGATTTTGATAAAATGGTGGGAGTACTAATAAAACACTCGTACCAACTTATATTAGGAGCACCTTGCCTTAAAAATTTAAGATAAATTTCAGAATCGAGGTCCGTGTGAAAAGGATCAGCATCTGCGAAAAAAATTTTTTTAACATATCTCCATCCCCCTCCGGTAAACTTTTTGACTCGTTCTATATGTTCTCTTAATTCTTTTAAGTTTTTTTCCTTGTAAGCTACATTTCTATACGAATTACAAAATTTGCAAGCACCTCTTAAATCCTGAATCCAGCAACCTTGTACTATCTGAATTACTGCAAAAATAGGATTTTCATCTGGCCTCACTTCTGGTGGCAAAACGCTAACGGGAGTAGGATAAATCTCCTTTATTAGTTGTTTTTCCTTTAATAATCCTTCCCAATTGTATTTTTTGGAAGCGCTTTCCAATATTTCCCATGCAAGAGGGGAATCGATTTTTATTTTTATCTTTTTGTCCAACTTGTAATCTCCCTTGAATAAATTTTTTAATAATGAATTGACGGAATTTACTAAAAATTTGCTCATATTTAGATCTTCACGAATCGATTCGTTATAGTAATCGTAATAGCGATAGACTTCTTTTTTACTCAATTCAAGATTTTTGCAGTTTTCAGAATACACATAAAATCTACCATCAAAACTTCGCTCGAGAATTTTTACATTGGTATCTAAATATTCAGCTCCTAATTCTATATCTATTATTTTCCCTTCTAAATCAAAATTTATAATCACTTGCCGTTTTAAATTCGTCAGTTCTTTGATTTGTAAAATCTTCCCCCTTAATGAACTTTTAAAATCGCTTATATCGGGTATTTTCTTAAAACTTACTATTATTTTTCTTGGAGATACATCTTCGAATAGTTTTATTTTGGCCATAGATTTTTAAAATAATTTAGCCTGTATATCACCGCTATACAGATTTGGGTCGCAAAAATTTAACAATTCAGAATATTTAAAAATTTTATATTTATTTTCTAATACTTCAACTAAATGTTTAAATAAAAGTGCAGTGACATAAGCATCGGCTCCTGCTCGGTGCGAGGTTGTGGAGATTTTTAAAAGTTTCTGAAAATGTTCTAAAGAGTAAGAGATCTCATTTGGATATAAACGTTTAATTAATTTAAAGACATCTAAAAAGGAATTATTTATTGGTGGTAGCCCGAAAGCTTCGGAGGTTTTCCGAAGAATAGTCATATCAATTGTTTTATAAATAACCAAAATTGTATCATTTGTAAATAATAAGAATTCATTCCAGATTTCAGAAATTGGTTTTGCTTTACTTACTATTCCATCGGTAAGCCCCGTTTTCTGCTTTATTGCCGGAATAATCCGATATAGAGGACGAACAAGTGTTTCATAAGAAGTGGTAATGTTGAGTGTGCCCGGTTCTAATTTGCAAGCTCCAATCTCAATTATCTCATGACGGCCAAGAGGTTTTGAGTAGGTTGCTTCAAGGTCGAGAGCAACAAATTTTAAATCTCGAATTTTTTTATTGATCATACACTTGACTTCCACAATCGACAAATAGAAAAGATGTCAGAATACTTCTCGCATGGTAGAGAGCCCATAAGTATTTTCTCGGCTGGGCAACCTCCCCTGCATATTCGATTGAATTGACAATTATTACATTTAGGCTCTTGGTTGAGAAATAAATTGATTTCGTTAAATCTTTTGTTTAGCTTAATTTGACCATTTATTAATTCAGCGAAATTTAAATCTGTATCAAAAAGATAAGAACATAAATACATTTTACCATTAGGAAAAATCGATATTTTATTTAGTGTTCTTCCAATACAGCCAGTGTAACCCTCTTTAAAATATTGAAAACCTGTTTTTCTGGTAGCGTAACTTGGTTGAAAGAGGATCTTAGTTTTGTATCTTTTCGCAAATTTTGAAAAATTTTCTGCAAATTTTATCCACTCATGAGGATTAAATATCATTTTGGAATTTCCCTTGCATCTCCCCTCTTTTGAACATATGTGATACTTAACCAGACTCACACCAATTTCGTCCGCTATTCTAAGAATATCCAAACAATCTTTTATATTAAGCTTATTTACGGTGCAGATTATTCTAACATCGAATCCACGCTCAGATAATTCTTTAATAGTGTTAAAACTCATTTCAAAAGTACCTTTGCCCCTAATTTGATCGTGCGTTTCGGGCGAGGCCCCGTCTAAACTAACTTGGATATAAGTAAAATCTAAGGGATTAAACTTATTTAACACCTCTAATGACGGAGGAATCCCATTGGTGTCCATTATAATCTCTTTATATTTTAGTTTATGTGCGTAACGCACTGCCTTTCCGAATTCAGGATGAAGGGTCGGTTCTCCTCCGATAAAACAAACTCTTTTCGTTCCAATTTTCTTCCACATTTTCAAATGCGCAATTATTAGTTCCAGTGGCATTGTAGCTTTTCTTTCAAGGCGCCATCCCAAATAACAATGTTTACATCTCAACTGACATTTTTCTGTGATATATAAGAAAACACTCTGAAACCAGCTCTTTTTTGAAGAACCAAAAATTTTAAGCAAATAGGAAAAATCCTTAGGATTGAAAATATTTCGTTTTTTTGCTTCTTTCAAATTCATATGCTAAATTACTTTTAATTTATAAATTTTCTCAATTAATTTTTTAAGACCACTAATATCTATAGACTTCCTTTTTATTTCTTCAATTGTTTCACTTTCTCTTCCATATTCATGCCATCTTTTATTTGTTTTTTTATCTATAATTAAAAAGCGATCTTTGAGAGCTGGACCTCTAATAATAGTAGTAACAGCGTTCGGCTGAGTTTCTATCGAATGAAATACCTTATGATTTAAGGTATAAATTGAGCCAATCTTTTCTTCATGTATTATTATTGGTTTTATATCTTTAATATTCGTGCTTTCGTTAATCTCATCTTCTGTGCCATAAATAAAATGTTTATAACCACCCCGAAGAATCACACTTGAATAAATCCATCTATGGCAATGAGGCCTGTACTTAGTAGAAGGATCACCGGAAAAAATATGAAGCCTAATGCGAAACCTCCCCTTTTTATCCGCGTAAAGCACGATTTTATCGAAAAAGTCATAGTGTTCAGTTAAAGAAATTAGAGTGTTATCTTTTAAAACATTTTTTAAAAATAAACTAATAATTTCTCGATTGTTAAATAGATATTCGAGTAATTTCCGATTATGATTAGCCACTTTTTCTAAATTTTCCCAATCTAATTTTTCTAAAGATTTTATTACGCTTTTTATTGATTTTTCCATAAAAAGTTACTTAAAGCTGTTTTAACAAATTGCTTTTTATGATACTTGCAAGTTCCATATTTTTGGATTGCTTGGAGATGATATTTGGTGCCGTGACCGGTATTAGTGTCCCAATGATATTGTGGGTATTTTCTATGTAATTTTTTCATTATTTCATCTCTTTTTATTTTAGCCACAATCCCAGCAGAAAGAACCGTTGGTATTTTTGTGTCGCCCTTAATAACACACTTTGTCTTGGTATTCTTTTCCTTTAAATCTGGAAGATGCCATCTCCCATCAATAATGTATTGGCCAGCCTCGACTTTTTCAATAATTCTTCTAAAACCTTCGGTATTGGCCCAATTAATTCCATTTTTATTAATTTCCCTGACCGAAATAACTTCAACAATTATTTTCGAACTATATTTTTCAATTACTTCAAATAAAGCCTCTCTCTGTTTTTTGGACAATTCTTTAGAATCTCTAACAATTCCTTTTGGAAATACCTTTTTAAAACTAAACTCTGAAGGTAAAACTACTCCAGCTACAACAATGGGACCGGCTAAAGCTCCCCGTCCCGCTTCGTCTAATCCACAAATTATTTCTCGCTTTGGGAGTCTTCTCATCTTATTAGTTTTATTTTTTATCTTACTGGTTTAAGCTAACCATTTAATATTTTATTTAACAAAATATGTAATCTTTTTCTTATATAGCTTCGCGAATTTTTTTAGCTCTCTGCCGATAACCGACGGATGGCGGTTTAACCTTCTGGCGCACTCCTTGCTGGAAAGACCCTCTGCTTTAAAAAGCGCTATTAAATCCCTTTCCCGGGCGGTAATTCGTTTTTTGTTTTTCATCCCTGTATTCTCCAGGGGTTGCATTGGATTATAGAACTTGCAATCCTGTAATCAAGAGGGCAGGGGTTAGGTCAGGAGGGTGACTGATATTCTGGAAGTGCCCAGATTTTTTAGGCTGAGGTCAGGGAGGTCTCGAGAAGTGAGGAGGCGGCTTTATCGCATAATCGTCGAATCTGGAGCGATAATAATAGGTAGCCCTGAGGTAATTGAAAGAATTTGTCGGGAGGAAAGAGAAGAGGACTAACAAGAAAGGAGGGCCGGCAAGAATTGGCTGAGTAGTTTATAATTCTCTTAATGGAGAAGAGACTGAATCGTTGGCTGTTGGTTTTCCTTGTTTTTGCCGGGTTTTTGTTAAGGGTTTATAAAATTAGCTCCTATCCTCCGTTGATTTGGGACGAAGCTTCTTTGGGGTATAACGCTTATTCGATTTTAAAAACCGGTCGTGATGAGTACGGTAAGTTTCTGCCGCTTATTTTTAAGTCCTTCGGCGATTATAAACCGGGCCTTTATGTTTATTTGACGGTTCCTTTCGTCGCCATATTCGGCTTGAACGAATTTGCTGTCAGGCTTCCGGCGGTAATTTTTGGTTCTCTTACCCCGGTCTTCTTTTACCTGCTGATAAAGGAACTTTTTGCTAAGAAAAAACCGGCTTTCCTTTCCGCCTTAGCTTTGGCCTTTTTACCCTGGCATATTCACTTTTCCCGTGGCGCCTGGGAAAGTAATTTGCTGACCTTTTTTTTGGTCCTGGCGGCCTATTTTTTTACAAGGACCTTTAAAAGAAAGAATGCCAACTTTAATTTTTTGCTCCTTTTTCTGATTGCGGTGCTTCTCTCTCTCTGGGTTTATCAGGGGGCAAAGATGCTGACCCCGCTGATTGTTTTCGGGCTTTTGTTTTTTAATAAGCGATATTGGACCTCTTACTTTAAAGCCAAAAAATCGCGGCCTGGTTTAATACTTGGATTAGCAATAGCAGCAGTGTTTTTTCTGATTGGTTCCTGGTATTGGCAAAGCTTTTCCGGAAAAAGCAGTAACAGGCTTAAAGTAATGAGCCTGTTTTCTTATGCCAGACCGGTTGAGGAAATAAGTAGGGTTTTATCCGAAAGCGGGACTGAGGAGAAAAATTTACATTTTTATCTTTTCCATGGAGAGTGGCTCCGTTTCTTTCGCGGGTTTTTGCTCAGATATTTTAATTATTTCTCTGCCCGCTTTCTGTCCTTTGAGGGCGACTGGACCAACCCCCGCCACTCGGCGCCTTATTTTGGTGTTATCGGACATGTTAATTTTATTCTGTTTATTTTAGGATTGACGTTTTTTCTTGCCCGAGAGCGGAAACGGCCCCGGTATTTTTTAGTTTATTGGTTGCTTTGCGCGCCGCTGCCGGCAGCCTTGTCTCGAGATATTATTACCGGAGTTAGAAGTTTGTCAATGGCAGTTCCGATCAGCTTCTTTATCGGTTATGGTTTGTCTGGGATTTTAGAGTTAAAAGCAATAGAGCTGATAAGAAAAGCCATATTTTTCGCCCTGATTCTCTTTGCTCTTTTTGACTTTGTTTATTACTGGGATCTTTATTACCATCATATGGTGATCAGATCACCTAAAGAATGGCTTTATGGGCATAAAGAGGTAATAAACTTTGTTCGTGAAAATCAGAGTGAAAATCAAAAGGTTCTAATGACAAACTTTTATGGTCAGCCATATATTTATTATCTGTTCTATTCGAAATATCTTCCTTTAAACTATCAAAAACAAGCCAGCTTAAAAGAGTCTGTTTTTGGCGACGTCGGCCAAGTGGAACGGGTAGACAATATCTTTTTTAATTCACTTAGCTGGCAGGCTGATTCTGTTAAAAAAGACAGCTTGGTGATATTTTCCGAAGATGAAATTTTAAGATCCGGAGTGGAGAATGATCAGTCGGTGATGAAAGAACTAAGGCCATTGGGGCGAATTGGCGGTTTGTCCACTTTTTACGGGTTTGGTCCGGTGGAAGGTAATGAATAAAAAAGTTGATCTTACTCGGTGGTTATTGATTTTAGTCTTGCTTTTGGCCGGATTCTTAAGGCTGTATCGTTTAGGCAGTTATCCGTCTTTAAACGCCGATGAGGCAGCTATTGGTTATAATGCTTGGTCGCTTTTGCAAACCGGAAAAGACGAACACGGCCAATCTTGGCCAATTCACTTTAAGTCGTTTGGGGACCATAAGCCGGGAGCTTATTTTTATTTAGTTCTTCCTTTGATAAAACTGCTGGGTTTAAATGAGTGGGCGGTCCGGCTGCCTTCGGCTCTTGCCGGTATTTCAACCGTTTGTTTAGTTTTCCTTTTAGCGATTTTGCTTTGGAACGACAAAAGGTTAGCCTTAATTTGGTCTTTTGTTTTGGCGGTTTCTCCTTGGCATGTTCATTTCTCTCGTGGCGGTTGGGAGAGTAATCTGGCGGTTTTTTTGATGTTATTGGGTACTTATCTATTCTTTAAATTCAAAATTCAAAATTTAGAAGTTAAAACCGCGATTCAAAGGCCAAAATTTCTTATTTTGTCGGCCTTCAGTTTCATTGCCGCCTTATATACTTATCATAGTGCCAGAGTCTTAGCGCCGCTGCTTGTTTTGGGATTAGCGGTTTTCAATTGGAAACTTATTTTGAAGAATCTTATTCATTTTGTCTTTCCAATATCTTTTGGGGTTTTACTTGTTGTTCCCTTGGCGATTTCGTTTTTATCCGGCGGGGCCTCGGCCAGATTTTCCGGAGTTGGTCTTTTTGCCGACTCAGGACCTCTTTGGCGAGTCAACGAACTTTTAAACCACCATCAGGGAGTCGGTTTTCCCTTTGTCCGGCTGATACACAACAAGCCGGTTATTTACTCCATTTCCTTTTTCCAAAAATATCTTTCTCATTTTGACGGTCGCTTTCTTTTCGTTGACGGAGATGAGGTGCCCAGAAGCAAATTGCCCGATATGGGCTTGCTCCATCTTTTCGAATTCTTATTTCTTTTCTTGGGTCTTGTTTCCTGGCTGAGGAATAAAAGACCGCGGAAATACCTGCCTTTTCTACTGCTTGTGGTTGCTCCTTTTGCTTCGGCGATGACTTTTCAGGCGCCGAGTGCTTTAAGAGCCCTGATAATGGTGGTTCCCTTGACTTTCTTTGTCGCTTGCGGAATTAACTCTTTGCTAAAGATCGGCCTTAATAAAAAAACAGGCTTTGTTGTTTATCTGCTTCTGGCTGTTTTTTATTTCTTTGGTCTTTCTTACTGGCAGGATCAGTATTTTAATCATTACTTAAGGCGTTTCTCTTTTGCTTGGCCGGGAGGGTTTAAAGAGCTCTCGGTTTGGATTTCTGAAAACGGTGGCTCATACAAAAAAATTTACATCAGCGACAGGTACGACCAGCCTTATATTTTAATGCTTTTTTATCTTCAGTATCCGCCTGGCCGGATCCAGAAGGAGATCGCCCTTACTCCTCCGGACCAATTCGGTTTTTCTACAGTGAGAAGTTTTGATAAGTTTTGTTTTGGTCTTGACAAGTGCGGCGACCTTGGAAAAGAGTCCGGTATTTTAATTGCCGCCGCTCCGGATGAGTGGTCAAATGATAAAATCGTCACCAAGATATATACTAAGGAAGGTAATTTAGCTTTTAATCTTTTTGGGCTGTGAAAAAGAGAGTGAAAATTCATCCGACTTTATCGGTTGCTTTGGCAACTTATAATGAGGAAGCCAACATTGTTCGTTGTTTAAATTCGGTCAAGGGCTGGGTAGACGAGATTATTATCGTTGACGGTTCTTCGGCTGATAAGACAAGAGAGTTGGCAAGTAAGTTTGGCGTTGTTGTCGTCAAGACCACTAATAAACCTATCTTTCATATCAACAAGCAGTTGGCGATTGATAATTGCCAAGGGTTATGGGTTTTGCAGTTAGATGCCGACGAGGTGGTCTCCGAAACGCTGAAAGACGAAATTCTCTCCGTTATCAAAAAGGGCTCGGAAGACAATGCTTTTTGGATTCCCAGAAAAAATTATTTTTTGGGCCGCTGGTTGAGAAAAACTGGTCAATATCCCGACCCGGTAATCCGGTTTTTTAAAAAAGGGATGGCAAGACTGCCTTGCCGGTCGGTTCATGAACAAATAACCGTCAAGGGCGGCATCGGCAGCTTAAGGGGGCATTTGTTGCACTACCCCTACCCAAGTTTTTCCGAGTATCTAAAGAAGTCTGACCGTTATACCAGCCTGACGGCGGGAGAACTTTTAAAAGCGGGCGAAAAAGCGAACTTTTCCTCTTTTTTAAAAGCTTATTTCCGCTTTGAAAAAGATTTTTGGCTTAGGTTTTTAAGACACAAGGGTTTTTTGGACGGCTTTCCTGGACTAATTTTCTCAGCTTATTCCGGCTTGCACAATATTACTGCCTATGTTAAGTTTTGGGAGCTTTACCGTAAAAAAGGCTCTAATTAATTTAGATTAAACCTGTTTCAAAACTATCTATCCCTGTCATTCTGAACTTTTACCCCGTCGCATGACTGGGGTGATTCAGAATCGGTATGGATTCCGGGTCACGACAGCCATGCGGTATCGCGTGGCGACAGCCATGCGACGTCGCGTTGAGCCCGGAATGACGTTTAAGATAAGGTTTTGAAACGAGTTCATTTTGAATATTTTTATGAAAGGCAGAATAAGCAGACTCTTTTTTTTCTTTTTTACCGCTTCTTTGTTTTTTGTTTCTTTTTCTGCCTCAAAAATTTTTTCCGAAGAGACTAACCAGACGACCTCTCCTAAAGAAGAAATTATGGAAGCGAGGATAACCGATATCGTATCGGAAGAAGAAATTGAGCTGATGGGCGAAACAGGATTGAGTCAAAAATTAGAACTTTTAATCACCAAAGGATCTTTAGCCGAAAGGAAGATAATCATCGAAACCGGCGCGGCAGGGATTTTTTCAGCCGGCAACCCTCGCTATTTTGTCGGTGATAAACTGCTAATCTCCTATTTTAAGGGTATTGACGAGGAGGAGAACTTTTTTATTGTCGACTATTCAAGGAAGTCCTCCTTGCTTTTCCTTTTTTTGATTTTTGTAATCTTAGCCGTTTTGGTCGGTGGTCTTTGGGGGGCAACTTCCCTTTTGGGGATGGGATTTTCTTTCTTGATTATTTTTAAGTTTATCCTGCCCAAGATTATCCAAGGCTACAATCCCGTTTTAATAGCGATAACGGGATCTTTATTGATTGTCCCGGTTACCTTTTATCTTTCCCATGGTTTCAATAAAAAGACCCACCTGTCTATTTCGTCGACGGCAGCAACTTTAGTCCTAACCGGCTTGTTGTCATCTTTTTTTGTCGGCTCGGCCAAATTGACCGGTTTTTCAACTGAGGAAGCCGGCTTTCTTCAGGCAGTCACTTCCGGAAAAATTGACATGGCCGCCTTGCTTCTTGGCGGAATCATTATCAGTGTTTTAGGAGTTTTAGATGATATCACCGTGGCTCAGACATCGGTTGCTTTCCAGCTGAAAGAAGTTTCCCCGGAAATTTCTTTTAAAGAACTTTATTGCCGGTCGATGAAAGTGGGCAGGGATCACATTTCTTCTATGATTAATACCTTAGTCTTGGTTTATGCCGGAACCTCTCTTCCTCTTCTTTTACTCTTTATCGATAGCTCCCGTTCTTTTTCGGAAGCGATTAATTATGAATTAGTTGCTAATGAGATCGTCAGGACTTTGGTAGGCAGCATTGGTTTGGTACTGGCGGTGCCGATAACAACACTCTTGGCCTCATTCTTTTTAACTCGAGGCAAAAAAGATTAGAGACCGGCTGGGGTTTCTTGGGTTGCCAATTGTCCGCAGGCGGCCTTGATATCTTGTCCGAAACTGAACCTTTGAGTAACATTAACCCCTTTTTTCTCAAGGAGTTCCCTGAACATTTCTATTTGATCGCGGCCGGAAGGTTTAAATTTACCGGTTGGGTTGTACCGGATCAAATTTACTAAATAAAGATTCCTTCTGACGATTTTAGAGAGTTCTTCCGCTTGTTTTAAAGAATCGTTTACTCCGCTGATCAGTAAATACTCAAACATTACTTTCCGGTTGGTTTTGGCAATATAAAAATTTACCGCTTTCAAAACCTCCTTAATAGGATATTTTTTGTTTATAGGCATTAGTTTTGATCTGAGTTTGTCCTCGGCCGCGTTTAAAGAGATTGCCAAATTGATCCCAAGCTCTAAATCGGCTAATTTTTTTATCCCCGGCGCAATTCCTGAAGTGGAAAGGGAAATTTTTCTCGCTCCCAAGTTAAAACAGTTTTTATCGTTCAGAATTCTTATGGCGCCAATTACTTGTTCGAAATTTAAAAGCGGCTCTCCCATGCCCATAAAAACAACATTGCTGACTTTGCCGGCCGGTTTAAAATTTTTTAAATAACGGGCAAAAAATAAGACTTGGGCGATTATTTCCTGACTAGTTAAATTTCTTTTAAACCCCATTTTTCCGGTAGCGCAGAACAGGCAGGCCAAAGGACAGCCGACCTGGCTGGAAACGCAGACGGTATTTCTGCCGTTGTGCCTCATTAGCACGGATTCGACCGACAAACCGTCATCAAAAGTAATCAGGGCTTTAACTGTTTTTTGATCTTTCGAGATTAACGTTTTGGCCCGAAGCAAAAGGGGAAATTCTTTTTTGAGCTTTTCTCTGAGGCTTAAGGGCAAAGTGGTTGCCTGGTCCCAGTCGGAAATTAATCTTTGGAACAAATCAAATTTTACTTGTTTGATCCTGTATTGCGGCTCGCTTGATAAGACTTCCTCTAATTTGTCTAAGTTCATTTCATCTGCTCCTGGTTTAATTATACCCCGGCTTGCCGTGGTACAATCTTGTTGTTTAAAGTTTGGCCAACAGCAGCCAATGGACTACCTAAAAAAAGCCGACCCTGAAATATCGGACTTGGTTTTAAAAGAAAAAAAACGCCAGCAAGAAACGCTGATGATGATTCCTTCGGAAAATTACGCCTCTTTGGCGGTAATGGAGGCTCTCGGGTCTTGTCTTACCAATAAATATGCGGAAGGGTATCCGGCAAAAAGATATTATCAGGGGCAGGAATTTATTGATCAGATCGAACGGCTGACAATTGCCCGAGCTAAAAGAGCGTTTATGGTTCCCTTTGCCAATGTTCAGGCGCTTTCCGGCGCCGCTGCCAACTTCGCCGTTTACACTGCGGTTTTAAAACCGGGCGATAAAGTTTTAAGTTTGAAAATGGATTGCGGCGGCCATCTGACTCATGGTTCGCCCGCTTCGGTGGTTAGTAAAATTTACCAAGTTGTCAATTACGGAGTGGATGATAACGCCAGAATTGACTATCAAAAATTGGCCAAGTTAGCGGAAAAGGAGAAGCCAAAATTGATGATTGCCGGTTATTCGGCTTATCCCTTTTTAGTTGATTGGCAGAAATTCGCAGAAATCTCCCGGCAGTCCGGTGCCCTGTTGATGGCTGATATTGCTCACTTGGCCGGCCTGATCGTTTCCGGCAATTATCCTAGCCCGGTAAATTTTGTCGATATTGTTACCACCACCACCCACAAGACCCTGCGTGGGCCTAGGGGGGCAATCATTATGGTAACCCAAAAAGGCCTGGCAAAAGACGAAAAATTGGCCGACAAAATTAATCGCTCGGTTTTTCCCGGTATCCAGGGTGGACCGCATATTAATGCCATTGCCGCTATTGGCGTTGCTTTGGCAGAAACAGAGGGTGAGGGTTTTGCCGATTATGGCCGGACTGTTATCAATAATGCCAGGGTTCTGTCCAAGGAGATGACTAATCACGGGCTGAAATTGGTTGGTGGCGGGACCGAAAGCCACTTAATGCTTTTGGACCTGGTTGAATTGGGGATAACCGGCAACTTAGTTGCCGAGGCTTTAGAAAAGGCGGGAATTGTCGTTAACAAAAACCTGATTCCTAATGATCCGGCCACTCCGTTTTATCCTTCCGGGATAAGACTGGGGACTCCGGCAGTCACCAGCCGGGGGATGGGCGAACCAGAAATGAAGCAAGTTGCCGGCTGGATCAGTTTGATTGTTAGTCAGTTGCGCAAAGCGAAAATAGGCTTAGGTTTTAACCACGATGATGAAAAAATTTTCCGTAATCGTCAGGAAATCATCAGAGAAGTTGAATCAATTAAAAAGATATCTTACCGGGTGGTTGATATTTGTTGGAAATTTCCTGTTAAAAAGGAGTATTGAATGAGCCAATTAATCAACGGCAGGGTTTTAGCCGAGAAAATTAAGGACCAGCTGAAACTTAGACTTAGCCAATTGGATAAAGTTCCTTGTTTGGCAATGGTTTCTGTCGGTAAAAATCCGGCCTCAGAAGTTTACCTGAAACATAAAATCAAAGCCTGTAACCAGCTTGGAATTGAATCAAAAGAAGTTTTCTTGGCTGAAAAGATCCAAGAGGAAGATTTAATCAGAAAAATTGAGCAATTAAATAACGATTCAACGGTAGACGCTGTTCTAATTCAATTGCCCCTGCCGGAACAAATACAATTTAAAAATGTGATGCTTCATCTTGATCCGGAAAAAGACGTTGATTGTCTCCATCCTTTAAATTTTGGCCAACTTTGTCTGATTGAAAAAAACGGCTTGAATTTAAATGATCAACTGCTTCCCTGCACGCCAAGAGGAATAATCCATCTGTTTAATAGTCTTAATCTTAATTTAAGCGGTCAAAAAGTAGTTATCGTTGGCAGGAGTAATCTGGTTGGTAAACCTTTGTCGAATCTGCTGGTGATAATGGGGGCAACGGTAACTTTATGTCATTCTCAAACTAAGAATTTGACCGATGAAACCCGGCAGGCCGATATTCTAATTTCCGCCGTCGGCCGGCCCGGTTTGATTACGGCGCCAATGGTAAAACCGGGAGCAATTGTTATCGACGTTGGTATTACCAGAGTTAACGACCGATTGTTGGGTGATGTTGACTTTGAGTCGGTAAAAGATAAAGTCCAAGCAATCACTCCGGTTCCGGGCGGAGTTGGACCGATGACAATAGCATCACTTTTGGAAAATACTTTGCTTCTTGTCGAAAGAAAAAGGAAAAGCCAAGTATTAAGTATTAAGAATTAAGAATTAAGTATACAGATTTCGCGCTTGTTGTCATTGCGAGCGAATGCGAAGCAATCTCGTTTTTAGATTGCTTCGTCCCCCGACAGAAACGCCGGGGGTCCTCGCAATGACAATTAGACTAATCGACGTTAACTGCAAAACTTGTGAAGTATTAAGAATTAAGGATTAAGAATATGCCCTCAACTGGTTTCAAAACTCTTTACGTCATTGCGAGGAGT
>JAHJSD010000098.1 GCA_018830585.1 Patescibacteria group bacterium | reverse complement strand
TTCGCACTTGCGCACTATAACTGTCATTGCGAGGGAGCGCCAGCGACCGCGGCAATCTCGGTTCATTTGCCGCCAGATCGCCACGCTCTCCCGATCGAATCGGGATCGCTCGCGATGACAGAAAGTGCGAAACTTATGATTTAGCATTTAACATTCTCTCCTTATTTATCATTTAACATTTAGCATTAAACATTTAACAAGCGCGTGAAAGAAGAAATATTAAGAAGAACTCTGGAATTTGCTAAAAAGTCAATTGCTTTAATAAATAAGTTGCCAAACAATGTTGTCAATCAAATCCTAAAAAAACAATATTTAAGGGCGGCTACTTCAGTCGGGTCTAACTACCGGGAAGCATGTGAAGCTGAAAGCAGAAAAGATTTTGTCCACAAACTAGGAGTTTATAAAAAAGAGTCCCGCGAGAGCGGTTACTGGATAGAACTAATCGGCTATCAAAATCCCAAGCTAAAAGAAGACCTTGAGTTTTTAACTAAAGAGGCAAAAGAATTCTTGCTAATGTTCTCTAAATCAATTAAAACATCAAAAGAAAGAATCTGCTCGGGAAAACAAGTTAACGCTTAATGAATGATAATGTTTAATGATTAATGAATAAATGTCTAAATTAATTATTGTCGAGTCTCCTACCAAAGCAAAAACCATCAGCCGTTTAGTCGGCAAGGAATACCAGATTTTGGCCACCATGGGCCATATCAGGGATCTGCCTAAAAGCAAATTCGGGGTAGAGGTTAAGAAAAAGGGCAAACAATACCAATTTTTCCCTGAATATGTCAACAATCGTGATAAAAGCAAAACCATCGCTCAGCTTAAAAACGCGGTTGAAAAGGTAAGCGAAGTTTTTTTGGCTACCGATCCGGACCGGGAAGGAGAAGCAATCGCCTGGCATGTGATCGAAAGTTTAAAGCCGAAAATCAAAAACAAAAAAATCGACTTTAAGAAAATCCATTTTCACGAAATTACCAAGTCCGCGGTTGAAAAAGCTTTAAAGAGTCCTCACCGAATTGACATGGACTTAGTTAACGCCCAGCAAGCCAGGAGGGTTTTGGACCGGCTAGTCGGCTACTCGCTTTCACCGCTTCTTTGGAAAAAAATCCGCAGGGGTTTGTCTGCCGGAAGGGTTCAGTCGGTAGCGGTCAGGTTAATTGTCGAAAGGGAAAAAGAGATTAATCAGTTTAAGAAAGAGCAATACCACCGAATCTGGGCCGAGATCAACGATTTTATCGCCCAGCTGACTAAAGTTGACCGCAAAACCATTGAGATTCAAGAAAAAAAGATGCTTTTTTCCGGAACTAATACCGTCACCAAAACAATATTTACCAATCTAAAAGAAGCGGAAAAAATTGTCTTGGACCTAACCCCGCTTTTTAAAGTGGCCAAGGTGGAAAAAAAAGAAGTCCGCCGCTACCCTTTTCCCCCTTTTACCACCTCAACTCTTCAGCAGGATGCTTCCCGCCGGTTTGGCTGGTCTTCAAAACAAACCATGAGACTGGCCCAAACACTTTTTGAAAAAGGAGAAATCACCTATCACCGCACCGACTCCACCGCTTTGGCTATTCAGGCGGCTGAGCAGATCAGAAAATTTATCGGCCAGGAATACGGCCAAGAATATCTGCCGGAAAAGTCAATCTTTTATAAAACCAAATCAAAATTGGCCCAGGAAGCTCACGAAGCGATCAGACCGACAAAAATAAATTCAAAAGTCAAAAATCAAAAATCAAAAATGGAGGGAAGCGAGGCGAAATTGTACCGATTGATTTGGCAAAGGGCGGTTTCCTGTCAGATGAAACCGGCGGTGATCGCCCAAACCAAGTTGGAATTGGAAAACGGCCGTTACACTTTTTCCGCCAACGGCAGTCATGTTGTTTTTGACGGCTTTTCAAAAGTTTACCCTATTTCGTTCTCGGAAAACACTCTGCCGAAGTTGGAAACAGGCCAAGAGCTGAAAACGGAAAACTTTGGTATCACCCGGCACGAAACTCTGCCGCCGCCGCGATACAACGAAGCCACCCTGATTGCCGCTTTGGAAAAAAACGGCATCGGCCGGCCGTCAACTTACGCCCCGATTATTTCTACCATTCAACAAAGGCTTTATGTGGAAAAAGAGGAAAAAAAGTTTCTGCCCACTCCGATAGGAAACACTACCAATGATTTTTTAGTAGAGCATTTTGAAACCGTTTTGAGCCTTCCTTTTACCGCTGATATGGAAGATTCTCTGGATGATGTCGCTTTAGGCAAAGAAAAATGGCAACCGGTGCTGTCAAAATTCTGGGGACCGTTTGAAAAAAGGATTGATCTAACCGAAAAAAAAGCGAAGAGGGTTCCGGTTCCGGTGGAAAAATTGGGCAGGAAGTGCCCCAAGTGCAAAAAAGCGGATTTGGTAATTAGGACCGGACGGTTTGGCAAATTTATCGCCTGTTCCGCTTTTCCGGAATGCGACTACAAAGAATCGTTCCGGGAAAAGGTTGATTTTAAATGTCCCACTTGCGGCAAGGAAGTGGTCATCAAAAGCACTAGAAGAGGGGCCAAATTTTTCTCCTGCTCCACCTGGCCCAAATGCGATTGGTCTTCATGGAAAAAACCGAAGTGAATTTACTCAGAGTTTCTATTTCCAAGAACGCCTTAGTGGTTTGTCCAAGAGTGGGAAGCTGACCCTTAAATCGCCTAGGTTCTTAAAAGCCCCTTCTTCGTGACCAACTTCAGGCTGACCAACCGCTCTTAACCGAATCGCTTCAGCTTCTCTTGCTTTTATTACCCGGCTCAGCCAAAATCTGTTCCCTTGAGACAAACCTGGTTTTGGATCCACTTTTAGCCGGCTTTAGCATTCTTCTGGTCCTCGGACAGGCTTGAAAACTAATTTGCTTTGCCCCCTTAAAATCGAGAATCTCCGAACCTCCACAACAAGTGATCCTTCCTGTTAAGCTGTTTAATTTCCTTAATTTCCCGCTCGACTCAAGCCTGTGAACCCAAACCCTAACCACCCTATCACTTCTCAACCATACTGTCTCTTCTCCTGACAACACGGGATAGACAAAGTCTGTCACTGGAGGAAGTCTATTTTCATCCGTCATTTGCATTTGGATTATCAGATCTAAATTCTATCTTAGATTCGCAAACAAGTCTTTCTCTTTCCACTCTGACCCTTACCGGTCCCATCGCTGTTCTTCCTTTCTTTTAGGGCAGGTTAAATAGAAGTTTAGATTATTATAACAGATGAAGTGAAGCTTCGCTGAAAGACCACCCGTCACCCGTCGAGCGGTACGCGAAGACCTGTACTACTACAACTCTGCGTCGAAGCTGATAAAATCATACAGGGCCTTTATTTTCCTGGCTTTTCTGTCAGTCTTACCGTCTGAGAACGGCCATGGGTTTACACCCAGTGCTTATGCCCATGCCTCCACGATAACTCGGTCTTTCGGCATCGGCGCATCTGGGACCTCAAAAAACCATCGGGGCTTGGAACCCTAATCCTCCGAACACGACCCCCTCATTTAAACCGTATTTCTTACTCCCCTCATCCCACGCCTTACCCGACCACGATGCGCTCTCCCAACTTGTTCCGGCGTCATAGGAGTAACTTTCTGACGATAAAGGGCGCTAATTCTCTCAGCCCTCTCCTTGTCTGAAGGCTTCCTGCCACCTCTGACGATGCGATCGACCATTTTTAATTTTTTTAACAAATAACTTTCTGCCTCCCTTTTTCAGAAAGGCAAAGATTTTTTCATTCTATCTTGCTAACACGGATTTTTCAAGACCTAAAATAAGTATTAAATACGCAGAGAAAACTTAAAGTTTAGAGTGAAAAAGTTAAAAGAAAAAAGAGAAATCGTAGTCGGGTTCAAGCGCAAAAAACCTATTCCTCGTCGCCACCGCCCACCACTATTTTTTCCTGGAGCCCTTTCCTGTCTTCTTCCAAGCTCTACCTGCCTTTTTTCCTATTACCAGGACCGTTACAGCCATTTCTACTACCGAAGAGAGTTGGCCTCCCGTGACCAATAAGCACTGACGTGTGAGGCATTTGTTTAGCAACTACCTCAGTAGCTACATCACTACCACTTACGAAGTTGATTCGACAAATTTGTATTTGGCGACACTTAAGATCCCTACAGACCTCACTAACTGTTCCTGGACAACCTTTCGGTTTCGGTCTTTCTCCTATCATAATTTTTACCTTTTTTAAAATTTAACCGCTAAAATTTTAGCCTGCCATTCCCAATGCCTTGTGGGTCTGGAGTTCTTTCCTCAACCGTGCCCGACCGGACGATAACCCCTTTCCCCTTTTGTTCTCCTGTTTGTTCCCTTCTTTGTCTAAGCAATTCTTTAATCTCTAAAGCACAAGTAACTATATCCTCACAAGCGATACACTACCTCTCGCATAAATTTACCCCCTTTCCTCCAACCATCACTCCCTCCTTTTTCCCATTTTTAAATTTAACAACAAATAATTAAGTATCACCAAGGAATAGCCGTAGTTTAAACTGCTAAAGTCGTTTTTTCAAGAGACAAAATAGGTAGGAAATACGCAACGAAAGATTAAAGCTTAGAGTGAAAAAGTTAAAAGAAAGAAAAGGAAAACCGGGGAGGCTTCATTTGAACCACTCATTGACACGATCGTTGAAATGAGCGGTCATTTTAAAGCTTAGAGATTGGAATTTATTCTAAGGAAGGGAGGTCATGCTTACCGGCAGGAGGGCAGGCAGGTCCCCGGTAGAGTGGCAACTTGCCGGTTTTGGGGGATTCTTCCCCGCCAGCAACTGCGTAGCTTTGGGCGGGTCAGAATGACGAGATTGCCCTGGCCGTCATTCTGAGGAATTCCGATGACGAAGGATCCCCTTGGGTTAGTGAATTGCTGATTCCACGGGGATTCTTCACCCGACGCTATTGAAACAGAGTCAACACCCCCGGGGGGCCAAAAGCCCTGCCTGCCCACCACAGGCGGGTAAGCCGGCAGGCAGGTCGCCCCGGGGGTGCTTAATTTTCGTCATCCTGAGAAATTCCGATGACGAAGGATCCCCGCCGGAGCGGCAACTTGCGCCCTAATGAGGGGATTCTTCGCTCCGCTCAGAATGACGAGAAGCGAGGGAGGTTCTTTCCCCAACGTAGTGTCGCGGGACTGGTAATGGACTAATAAAGAAGCCCCATAAGACGAAGTTCCCTCAGAGAGTCTTAAAAAAACAGGAACAAATCCTCTAATGATTCGAATCATTAGAGTGTCCATACATGAACCAAGAAAACCTGCCTGCCGGCAGGCCACAAGTTTCCTCATGGGCAAATTGGTTTTCTGGTTTAAGTATTTTCGCCCCAACGAGGCATTTGGATTGATACCGTAAGTTTACCCCGTGGGGCTTCATAGTATTTTTAATTCAACCATCCGGCCGGATTTTTCCTGGCGCCCTTTAAGCTCTACTTTTTTCACGGCGGTCGCCTTTTTGCCAACCACCAAGCGCCAAGGAATACCGAGTAAGTCAGCGTCATTGAATTTTTCACCCGGAGAAGCCCCTTCTCTGTCATCAAACAAAACTTCCTCGTTTTTATCAAGCAAATATTGATAAACTTTCTCTGCCCAGGATTTAACTTTCTTATCGTCTAAATCCAAACCCAGCAGGTAATACCGATAAGGAGCAACCGTTTCGGGCCAGATAAGACCGTCCTTGTCCCTGTTAATCTCGGCGATAACTGCCACCAGCCTGGAAATACCAACACCATAACAACCCATTTGAATTGATTGGAGCTTTCCCTTGCTATCTAAGTATTCGGCTTTCATTGATTCTGAGTAGCAAGGACCTAGCTTAAAAGCATGACCCACTTCTATTCCCCTAACCTCTTTTAGTTTTCCCCCTTTACACTTAACACAACCATCTCCTTGTTTAGCGTTAACAATATCTGCCGCTTTCCGATACTTAAAGTCCCGGCCATAATTAACATTACTAGAATCGGTGGTTTTTTCTTTTTTGCCACCAATAAAGTTGCGCACCATTTTAAGACCCAAGTCGCCAACATAAATGACCCCTTTGTGTCCCCAGGAGTGAACCCAGCCGGATTTAGTACCCATCTTTTCTAAATCCTCATCTGTGGCTGGTTCTAAAAAGTCCGCCTTAACCGCCCTAACCAACTTAAACTCATTAACTTCTTGATCCCCTCTTAAAGAAGCAATAATGATTCTCCCCTTTTCGTCTTTGTAAACCACATTTTTCAGATAGCGCCAAGTGGGTTTTTTATAATGTTTAACGTTATCTTCATTTGTGCAAACCCACTCCGGCTGATCAATAATCTTAAACTGCTTAATTTTTTCTTTGGGATTCTTTTTTTCTCTGACAAATTCTGCCTTTTCAATATTGGCTTTGTAACCACACTTATCACACTCTAAGATGACGTCTTCTCCCTCACCGGTTATAGCCATAAACTCATGAGAGTCAGAGCCGCCCATGGTGCCACTATCTGCCTCAACTTCAAGAGCCTCAATGCCAACTCTTTTAAAAATTGCTTGATAAGCTCTAACCACGGCATCAAAACTTTTATCCATTCCTTTTTTGTCCTTATCCATGCTATAAGCGTCCTGCATTAAAAACTCTCTGCTCCTGATTAGTCCGCCAAAAACCCTGATCTCATCCCTAAATTTGAACTGGTTCTGGTTGAGAATTAAAGGCAAATCCTTGTAAGAGTAAACATACTTTCTAACCAAATCGGTAACTATTTCCTCGTGTGTTGGGGAAAGAAGCAGGTCTTGACCTCTTTTAGAAGTAAATTTAGCCAAAATATCATCCATTTTTTGCCAACGGCCGCTTTCTTTCCACAAATTAGCAGGAGAAACATAAGGCATCAGCAAGTGCTGAACCCCTTCTTTAGACAACTCCTCTTTAATAATGATGTCAACTTTAGACAAAACCTTAAAACCCAAAGGCAAAAAACTATAAAGACCAGCGGCTGTTTGGTTAATAAATCCAGCCTGAGTTAAAAGCTGATGGCTTTTTAACTTAGTGTCCCTAGGTACTTCTTTTCTGGTCCTACCAAAAAGTTTTGAGTAACGCATATTAAAAAATTACCAACTGTTGTTTCTAAAACTCTGCATTTTTCAGCCCGTCATCCTGATCTCCCTTCGAGAGAGAAGGATCCCCTGAATAGCAAGCTACCCAAATCAAGGGGATTCTTCGCTACGCCCTGTACCATCTGATACGGGGCTCCGCTCAGAATGACAAGGGTGCAAACTCCAGTAATTAGAGATTCCCTGTTCCTCTATTATACTATCAAACCATCGGCTATTGGTCACTAACTACCGGCTTTGGGCTCAATTGTCTACCCTCGTATCTTTCGATAATTTCCTTTGCTATCGGGGCGGCAACATAGGCGCCGGAGCCTCCTTTTTCAACCAAGACAGTAATTACTACCCGTTGTTGACCCACTCCGGGAGAGTCGTCAAGCGCCACTCCCGAAATGTCTTTATTTTGTCCTCCTCCGGATTCGTTATCGGCCGGGTAAAACAAAGTAAACCAGGCGTGTGAGTTTTTACCGATATCACCTAACTCGGCAGTTCCGGTTTTGCAACCGACCTGAGGTTTAAAATCAAAAAAAGGAAACCCCGTCCCTCCGGAAGAGCAAACGGCAATCATGCCTTCTTTAATTAAGTCAATATTTTTCGGATCTGCCCCTAACTCTGAACACCCAACCCCGCCGGATAGATGGGGCCGGCAAAGTTTTCCGCCGCTAGCGATAACCGCCGTTTCCAAGGCCACCTGAAGCGGGGTCATAGTTAGGTCACCTTGCCCGATAGCCAAATGATAAGTATTACCCAAAAACCACCTTTCTCCCCTAGTCTCCTCTTTCCAAGAGGGTGAGGGCAAAAAACCGGCCACTTCACCGGGCAGATCAATCCCGGTAATCCGGCCGGTATTAAATTTATCCGCCCAGGACAAAAGCCGACCGATACCCAACCACTCCCCCACTTTATAAAAATAAATATCGTTTGACCTTTTAAGCGCTTTAACTAAATTAACCATCCCCTCGGTTCTGCCGTATTCCAACCAATACCAGTTACCAAAACGCCACTCACCGATTTTTATTTCTCCGGTATCCTCAACCTCCTTGTCGGCATCAATCTCGTTTTCCTCCAAACCGGCAATGGCGGTAACTATTTTAAAAGTCGACCCCGGGGGATAAGCTCCCCCGATGGCCCGGTTTAAAAAAGGCAAGTCAGAATCGTTAAGCAATTTAAAAATTTTCTCTTCGTCGCGGTTTTTAGTAAATAAATTCGGATCGAAAGATGGTTGGGAAACTAAGGCTAAAACAGCGCCGGTTTCGGGACTTAAAATAACTACCGCGCCTTTTTTCCCGGAGAAAGCCTCCCAAACCGCCCTTTGCCAGTTTAAATCTAAAGTCAAGACCAAATCTTCTCCCGCCTTGGCCTCTCTCTTGGCCAACTGACGGATCACCTCTTCTTTTGCGCCGACTTCGACTAACCTCTCGCCCGGCAAACCCCTCAGGAAAGAGTCGTAAAACTGTTCTAAGCCGCTTCTGCCGACTAAATCACTCATTTCTAAGTCCGATTTCACTTCGGAAGAAATTTCTTCGCTGCTGATCTCGCCCAAATATCCAGTGATATGAGCGGCCATTAAACCGAAAGGATATTCTCTGACCCAATTTTTAACCAAATTTTCATTTCCTTCGGCCTCCATTTTCAGAGCTATTTCACGCGAAAGTTTTTCGCCGGCTTCGTTCAAATATTCAACGGCGTTTCTGGCTAAATCAAGGCCGTTGCTATCTATGATCCTGCCCCTGGCCGGCAGAATTTTAATCCTTCTTACCCGGTTAAGATCCGAGAGTTTTCTGAAATAAGCCCCCTTAATCAGCATCAGATCTATCGACCGGGTCAGAAAAATACCAAGGACAATAAAAACGAGCCAGCGGAAAAAACGGAGAGAAAAGTTCATTAGTCGTTACCGTTAATAATTGCCACTGTTAACAAATTCTCGGGGTTAACCGCCCATTTTACTTCGGCTTTTTGGAAAATTTTGTCTTCCGAGGGAAAAATTTTCTCTATCTCACCGATTAGAAAAACTTCCCCTGTCTCCACTACCGTTCCGACCCAGTCTCCCAGATCAAACTTCTCACTTGACAAAACCTCCTTGACTAACAACCGATCACCCTCAACCGTCAAAATTCCCCCGGCTAAAGAAGCCCTGTTCTTCAAGGCTTCTTCCTGATCCGACCAAATTCTAACCGGAATTTTAAGATCAGGAGAACCTAACAACAAACCTTTGGCTAAACCCGACTCCACTTCTTCCACTCTTCCCAAAAAAATTCTGCCGCTAACTAAAGAGGCTCCTTTTTTAACCGCCTCTCCGTCGCTAACCGCCAGAACCGCCTCTGTTCTGCTTAATCCAATCACCTTGGCCAAAGAAAAATTGGTTGTCGGTTTCGCTCCGGAGCCGATCAGCCTTCTTGCCACCGAATTTTCTTCTTCCAGTTCAATTTTTTCAGCCAGGCAAGAGGCTAATTCTTTTTTAAATTGCTCGGCTTCACCTACCGGCCGGACCATCTGTCGGTAAAAAACGCCCCTAAAATCGGAGGAAAGCCGCCCAAAAAGGTCTTTAACCGGGTTTAGAAAACCAAGCCTGTCAACACCCAAAATGAGCAAAGTCAGAAAAAGAACCAAAAAAAACTTAGTCTGAGAACCAATTTTCCCAATCATCCTATTCCTCCGGTAATTCTTATTTTCTTAAGCAGCTTTTCGTTTTCAAGCAACTTGACACAGCCCAAAACAACACTGGTATTTGGGTTTTTGGCCGTCCACACCGGTATTTTAGTCGCTTGACTAATCAGTTGCTCCATTCCCTCAAGCAAGGAGCAGGCGCCGCTTAAAACAATTCCTCTTTTGGAAATATCAGCCGAAAGCTCCGGGGGCGTTTCCTCCAAAATTTCCTTCACCTGAGCGACAATCTCTTGGGCAATCGGCGAAAGAGCCTCCCTAATCTCTTCTTTGGTAATTTTAATCGCTTTAGGCAAACCGGTTTCTAAATCCCTCCCCTTGACCAAGATTGCTTCCAAACCGCTATCCTTTTTACTGACCGGCAAAACGCTGCCTATCTTGATTTTGATCTCCTCAGCTGTCGGCAGACCGATCAAAACACCGTATTTCATCCGCAAAAAATTAACGATTGACTCATCCATTTCCCGACCGGCCCTTTTCAGATAGCGGTTTAAAACCACTCCTCCTAAAGAAACCACCGCTATTTCCGTAGTCCCGCCGCCGATATCAACCAACAAATTTCCGGCCGCGCTTTCAATATTTAAACCAACTCCAATTGCCGTTAACATCGGCTCCTCCACCAAAAAGACCCGGGCAAAACCGGCACTCAAAGCCGCCGATCTTACCGCCCTTTTTTCAACGCCGGTAATCCCGGTGGGGACACCCACCACCGCTCTCGGTTTTAAAAGCCTGGGCCAACGGGAAGGCAATTCTGCCGCCAAAGAAGTCAGATATTTTAAAAAATAAACGGCGGCGTCGAAATCGGCAATTGCCCCATCAACCAAAGGTTCGATCACCTCGATTTGCTGCGGCTCTCTGCCGGACATCTTTTTGGCTTTTTTACCAAAAGCGAATATCTTGCCCGGCTGACCCGGCTTTTTTTTCTGCCGGGCAATTACCGTCGGCTCGTCAAAGATGATCCCTTTGCCCGGAACTGCCATTAAAGTATTGGCCGTCCCCAAATCAATTCCAACCGATAAGGAAAACTTCTCTAAAAAAGACATAAACTTAACCCCTTTTCTTTGCCGCTTCTTCGCTTCCTATTACTAACCAAACTTTTGTCATTCTGAGCATAAGCAATTCGATGAGTTTATCCTAAGTGAGCCGAAGAGTTATAACCCTGAGCTTGCCGAGGGGCTCACTATTAAAACTTGTCGAACGGGGAAAAACCCCCTTCACCGTCATTCTGAGCGTAGTCCTGTACCAGCCGGTACAGGACGAAGCGAAGAATCCCCATGGAAAGAGCAAAATTTACTAATCCAAGGGGATCCTTCGTCATCATCCGCCATCCGCCAACCGGCGGAAGCGGATTCCTCAGGATGACAACCTATCAAAAATGTTAAAAGTTAAAGCATCAATGTTTAATGCTTAATATTAAGTGTTTAATGAGCAAATGATAAATTAGGCCTTTAGCTTACCTATTATACGTGAACCAAGAAAACCTGCCTGCCCCGCACCGCCACAGTGGGATACCCCACGTGGTTTCCCATCTGGTACAGGGCCTGCCGGCAGGCAGGTGATTAAATGGGAGATTAATCTTTTAACTTCTTTATTATACGTGAACCAAGAAAACCATGGTCCCTTTGGGATTAGCCTGTGGACAAATTGGTTTTCTAATTTAAGTTATGTTCGCGCCCCAACGGGGCGTTTGGATTGGTACCACGGGTTTACCCTGTAGAGCTCCATATGATAAACTGCTTCTATGCAAAAACCTATCCCAAAAAACCAGGTTTTTTTCTGGGATAAAATTATCTTTCTTTCTTTTTGCGCTCTCTTTTTCTTCACCCCTTTAATGCTGACCCCGTTAAACTATGAACTTTTTGAGTTCAATAAAATAGTTTTTGTTTATTTTTGGACCATTGTCATTCTCTGCGCCTGGGCCGGGAAAATGATCGCTTCGGGAAAGTTTATTTTTAAAAGAACTTTCTGGGACAAACCATTGTTGGTCTTTTTTGCCTCTCAAGCAATTTCAACGATAATTTCCATTGACCGCCATACCAGCATCTTCGGTTATTACTCCAGATTTAACGGCGGATTGCTTTCAACTGCCTGCTATCTTTTGCTTTACTGGGCCTTAACCAGCAACATCGGCAGTAACAAAAAGGCCGATCCTACCAACCAAAGCAAAGTAATTGTTTTTTTAAAAATGATTCTCTTCTCCGGATTTTTAGTTTCCGCTTACGGTATTGCCGAGCATTTCGGCATCGACAAAAACATCTGGGTTCAGGATGTCCAAAACCGGGTCTTTTCCACTTTAGGCCAGCCAAATTGGCTGGCGGCTTATCTTAATATTATTATCTTTTTAAGCCTTGGGGTAATTTTCGGCCAAAATAGAGCCCCACGGACTGATCCCGAAGGGATCCCTTCGGGACACCGCGATACCTCTGATTGCCCTATCGGGGCAAGCATCCCCTACCAGAAGACCAATTCATCCACGGGTACCTCGTCCTTCCGTAGCCCTGCCTGCCAGCAGGCAGGTTTTAGCGAAGGAGGACACACCCCGTGGTCTTCTTGGTACCAGGACAAAATTTTCAAGAACCGCTTAGTAACCTATTTTCTCTTCTCCGTTTTTTACCTTTGCCTTCTGTTCACCAAATCACGATCGGGATTTTTGGGATTCATCCTGCCTTTTTTGGGTTTCGTTTTTCTGACCGCCATTCCGGCAGTAAAGAAAAAAGCGCTCGGTCAGATCAACTCCATGATCGTCGTTTTGGCAATTACTTTCTTTATCTCGGTTATTGCCGGTACCCCTTTTAATTTAAAATGGTCTGAACTGAAGTCAAAAATAAGCTTTTCTTTTCTAAGCGACGTCCCGATATCAGCGCCGGCGGAAAAAACAGCCATCGAAGGAGAAAGTCCCGACAACGGCTTACTGATCACTCCCTCGTCTGATATCAGAAAAATAGTCTGGAAAGGCGCCGTCCGCCTCTGGCGGCAATATCCCGTCTTTGGTACCGGAACGGAAACCTTCGGTTATGCCTACTACTGGGTCAGACCGATCGAGCACAACTTGACCTCAGAGTGGGATTTTCTTTACAACAAAGCCCACAACGAATATCTTAATTTTGCCGCTAATAACGGAACCGTCGGACTTTTGGCTTACTTAGCCCTCCCCTTCAGTTTTCTTTTTTGGTTGAGTAAACGGCTAAAAAATAATACTCGAAGTGAATCTCCACGGGCTAAATCAAAGGATGAAACCCCGCACCGAAAGCCTCGAAAAGAATTGCCATTCGTCCCCACGTTAAAACGTGAAGCTTTCTGGTGCTGGGGCAAAAAAAACTTCTTTCTTCTCCAAAACCGGCAGTTTGACTTGGCAATCGCCTCCGGATTTTTTAGTGTTATGATTACCAACTTTTTCGGATTTTCCGTAACGGCTATTTCCCTGCTCTTCTTTCTTTTGCCGGCGATAATAGCCGTTTTAAATCAAAAACCATCAAAAGGAGAAAACTTCCGCTTGGAAAAAGTTTCCCTAATTTTTGAAAAATTAGCGGCAAGAAAAAACGGCGGCAAACGACCTTTTGTCGTCAAGGCGATCCTTCCGGCGTTAAACTTCTTAATTCTTTTATTTCTAATTTATAAAATTGCCTGCTACTGGATCGCCGATTTCCACTTTGCCAAAGGCGAAAGCTTTGCCCAAATGGGCTTTCTGGACTCGGCCCTGACCGAACTGAACTTGGCAGTTAAATTCAACCCGTCAGAACCTGTTTTTTATTCCAAAAGATCGGTAGTTCTTTCTAAAATCGTTGCCGATCTTTCACGATCCGAAGAAAATTCGGGAGCAAAACAATTTATCGGTCAGGCGATTGAAGACTCTGCAAAATCTCTAAGCATTTCCCCATACCACATAAATTTCTATAAAGAGAGAGCAAAAATGTTGTATTACCTCGCTTTTTATGATCTCGATTATATCAACTTGGCGATTGAAACACTGACTGTCGCGGCGCAAATCGCTCCCACCGATGCTAAAATTCCCTACAATATCGCCTCCGCTTATCAAGTTCTCGACAACGATCAGGAAGCGAAAAAATATTTTGAAAAATCCCTGGAATTGAAACCAAACTATCTTGAAGCAAAAGAGGCTCTCGCGCGGTTGGAAAAATAAAGACGTTTTGCCTCATACCGAACGGTACGAGGCTTCACCGGATCCTTTCCCCACCGTTGCAGGGTTAGATAATTCCCCCAGCTTGTCATCCTGAGAAATTTTGTTTTCCCCCGTCATCCTGAGGAAGTTCCGACGACGAAGGATCCCATTATAGAGAGCAAATTGCCAGAGATCAGGGAATTCTTCCCCCGACGCAACGTCGGGATCAGAATTGTAAATAAATGTTACATATAGTGCCCGCAAAACAAAAACGGATGTTTAAAGTTTAAACACTTTGGGCACAAGTTGAACTTACAAACAAGACATCACAAATTACCGAAATTTGTTTTGCGGTTGCTATATTTCGGTAACAGATTTTTTAAATATGAAAAAGTTCTGTTATGCCAATAAACACACAGGACCAACACCCCGGGGGTGAATCTCAGTCTTGGTTGTTTTAACAAGAGGTTTTGATTGTCCAACAAGGAGAACAGACAGTCAAAAAAAAGTATCACCGAATTAACTGACATCTACAAGGATAACGGGGAGCGAGGGGAACTATTTCCCTAACTTTACGTCGGGGCTGGTGCTGGGGTAAAATTACCTGCCCAAGATCATTCTGCAAAGGAAAACCAGGCCTATCCTTCTTTCTGGTAATCTTTGCTATATTTCATGTCCTTCTCAATCAAGTTCCGCAGGTAAACTGCCCGGGGAATCCTCTTCTTTTGCGAAAGCCAGTCGAGATAAGCCAAAATTTTCGGGGTGACAAAAAAGTTGAAGCGGACATCAGCTTTTTCCGCCGCCTTTAAAATTGCTTTTTTAACCACCTTCTCTAAATCCTCCATGTTGTATTTAATCACCTGAAGTAATTCGTTTGGATTGCCTGCCAAAAGACTGGGGGCCTTATCAATCGAATAAAGAGCAATTACAGGCTTACCATTCTCCAAAGCCAAAGAAATTTCGTGACCGACAGAAACACTTTGGTGAGAAACCTCGGCAACAATAACATCCGCCTGTTTGATCATCTGATTCAATTTTCGATATATTCTGATCGCGTCCTCTCTGCCTTTAAAAGCCCCTTTTTCAGGATCATTCTCTAAAATTTGCTCGGAGTCAACATCACAACCCGTCGTTTCAAGAACAGAAACTATCTTTCGGTAGTTTCTATCAAAACGTTTCTTTCCTCGTAAAGAGGCAGTAAAATAAATTTTCATTTTCTTACCGACGCCTTTTGTTATATAATAAAAACACCTCCCGCTTTATGCAGGAAATGTGTAGTCGACGCATCGTTCAAAATAAATCACCAGGAAGAGGGTAAGATAAATAAAACAATTCCCTCTTTTCTCGATATTTTATAATAGCATAATGATGAAAAAAATCAAAACCCAAGACTTGAAAAAATTGAACATTTTTCTTTCCGGAAAGTGTAATTTAAGATGTAAGCACTGTTTCTTAGGTAATTCAATTTACCGCCGTTCCTCGTTAAGTTTAAAACAGGTCGAGAATGTTCTGCGCTTTTTTAGAAAAAGGGATTATTCTTCCGTCGAGTTTAGCGGCGGAGAACCAACACTCTCCCCAATTCTCTTCCAATCGATAAGCCTCGCCCGGGCGTTAAAATATGAGGAAATCGGTATCAGCACCAACGGCACCAATCCTGCCGTAATTAACCAACTGGACCCAAAACAGGTTACCCGGTTTACTTTTAGCTTGGACGGCGCAACCGAAAAAACAAACGATTTTATTAGGGGACAAGGCCATTTCACCACCTGTGTCAAAAGCATTAAAAAGTCTGTCAAGAGTGGCTTTACTACCCACGTTATCTTTACCGCCAACAAGATAAATTTTCACGAATTCGAGAAAGCAGCTCGAGAGTTAGACCATATCGGCGTCGATCGCCTAAGTGTCAACTACACTTCGTTTACCGGCAACGCTAAAAAACATCCCGAACTTATCCTTAGCCCGCAAGAGTGGCTAGAAATAAACGAGAAAGCAAAAAAAATAAAAGGGCTCAAACATATAGCTCTGCGCTACCCGATTAGATTCTCAAAAGAAAAGGCCAGGAAGCAGGATATTCTCCGAAAGTATCCCTGTCTACTCCAACACCCAAACCGAGTTTACGTATTTTCCAATGGTGCGATATACTACTGCTGTCTGCTCACAGATGAACAAAATCTCAACAGCGGTTTTGTCACTGAAAAAGGAGTGGTCATGAAGCATTCCGGAAATGAACGGAGCCTACTGAAAACAATGCCTCGTGCCCTCTGTCCGGCACAAGAACTCAGTAATCGAAAAGTTGGTCCGCCATCTTTACCCGACGGAATCAAGCCTATTTGTATTTACCACAGGATCGTTGTTTTCCAAGGAAAAAGTCACCCCTCTAACTGACCTAAAATATCAGCTGCCACAGTATAAAGGTTCCTCTTTTTTCCCTGGTTATCGACCCTAAAAAAATGATCAAATTTCTTTCTAAACCATCTATCCGTCTTCTCGTCTTCCCCCTTAAACAATCTGATATAGCTATCGGGTACTACCGAAGATTCCTTTCTTAATTTATTTCTCCTCAACGAATCTCTTCCGCCTATTGTTAAAAAAACTAACACCGGGCAAAGGCGGAAAACTTCACCAAAATAGTTACTCAGAACCATTTTCCAATCGGGGTGAGTAAACTCCACTAAACAATAATTGTAGCTGTTTTGGTTTCTCAAAAGAGCAGAAGCCACCTCTTTAAAGACCAGATTCAAAATCCTCTGGCGGGAATCATCTTCCAAAATCAAAGAGTCGCCCCGGTAAAAATACCCTCTACCTCTACCAATATTTATCTTGGGACAAAGCTGTCTCAACAATTCACCGTCATAAATTGCAAACGCAGAACGGCCCTTTCTTTTAGCCGCAAGAGAAAAGAAACGAATAAAAGTGGACTTACCTGAAGCAGGCGCCCCTAAAACAAAAACTGTTTTTGTTTCCATTAGAAATGCTAAAAAAGTTTCTCAAATCGCTCCCAACTGATTTCTTCAATTTCACCGCTCTTGCCACGATAAAACAGTTTACCCCCCTCTTTCTTCACCCGGTCGGGAAAGACAATCCCCTCCAAATGATCCAGTTCGTGCTGAAAAACGATTGCGAGAAGATCGGTTAATACTTCTTCTCTATCAATTAGTTTACCGCTTTTACCGGGCATCTGATAAGCGGTTTTTATTTTTAACCACCTTTTAACCGTCCCGTAAAGATCAGGGAAGGATAGACAGCCTTCGTAAAAGTCCTCTCTATTATTATCGGCGTCTAATACCTGAGGATACGTCTTTTTTGCGCCAAAGCTACTGACAATTCCTGGATTAATAAAAATCCTAAAACCGCAATGGTGGTCCTGTGAAGAGCGATAAGAGTGATCCTGGATGACAAAAACCGGAAGATTCTTGCCGATTTGGGGCGCCGACAAACCGACACCTATCTCAGAGACCGATAAATCTTTCTCCAATTGCAAGATCGCTTTTTCCGTTTCCGGACTAAGCTTGGCTATTTTCCCCGCCTTTTTTCTTAAAGAAGTATTAGGATAAACTAAGATCATCCACTCTTTTTTGTTTTCTCCGGCAATTCCTTTTTCCCTAAACTGACTATTTTGCCTTCTTTTTTCAGCCTCTTGATGCACTTGGTACAAAAGCTACGGGTCGTCTTACTGTCTTGGTCCATAAAAGTAATCTTTTGGATATTGGCGCGAAATTTTCTTAAGGTTCTGTTCTCCGCATGGGAGACATTTCTACCAACAACGGATTTTTTGCCGCAATTATCACAAACCGCCATTTTAGTTAAAAAAGGATCGAAAAATTAGTAAACAAGCCGAAGCTGGTATACTATACCAAAACAAGCGTTTCCAATCAAGAGCTTATTAATTGAACCAGCTTCAAAACTAACTATTCCCGTCATTCTAAACTTTTACCCCGTCGCATGATTGGGGTGATTCAGAATCTGTATCGATTCCGGGTCACGACAGCCATGCGGCATCGCGTGGCGACAGTCATGCGACGTCGCGTTGAGCCCGGAATGACGGTAAGATAAGGTTTTGAAACAAGTTTATCGTAAAATGTTGATTTCTGTTATTGCCATTTTGGCCGCTATCTCAATCCACGAATTCGCCCATGCTTGGGCCGCCGACTACTTGGGCGACCCAACCCCAAAACTCGAAGGCAGACTGACTTTAAATCCTTTTGCCCACTTAGATCCAATCGGCACTGCCGCCCTATTCCTTCTCGGCTTTGGTTGGGGAAAACCGGTACCAATCGACCCTTATAATCTGCGCCAGCCGAAAAGAGACCAGGGATTAATCGCCCTTTCCGGGCCTTTAAGCAATATCATTTGCGCCATTTTGGTCGGGGTTCTTCTTAAATTAGTCCCCGTCCAACTGCCGGCCATCACCTTAGAACTATTCCACCGATTTTTAATGATCAGTTTAGGACTGGCTTTTTTTAACCTCATCCCACTCAACCCACTTGACGGCTCCAAAATTTTGACCGGGTTGCTACCTTTCGAGCAGTCGGAAGTGGTAGAAGATTTTTTAAAGGTAAGCAGTTTGCCGATATTGTTAGGCCTGCTTCTGCCGATTTTTAATGGAAATTCCTTAATCAGCCTGCTTCTTTTTCCCCTGCTTAATCTTTGTTTGAGCCTTCTTACCTGAGCTGATTTTTATCACCGAATTGACCTCTTTAATCAAGCTGCCTATCTCTTTTTCGTCCATGCCGTGGGCCAGAGCACCCTCCTCCAAGGTTTCAAATTGAGCCAAAACACAGCCTAAACAATGGAAGCCGTGATTCATCAACACCGCCGTTGATTCCGGATAACGGGAAACTAACTCCATTATTTTCACTTCTTTGGTAATTTCTCCTTTTCTCTTCATCAGATTTTATAATAACACACTCTTTTTAGATCCAACTCCGAGCTTAGCTTCTATTCTTTACACCCCGGGGGTGTAGTACCTCACTCTCTCTATTTCCGGCTCTCCGATTACGATTCTATTTGCATCCCTTTGACCATCTTTGCCCGCCTTGACAGGCAGAGCAGAAAACAAATACAATTAAATTGTCCCGTTAAGGATACTTGATCTGCCTTTGATGAGGTAAAACGATTCAAGGGTGGACAGGGCAAGAGCTTTTCCTCCACAAGCAATCAATCGGGAGAGCGGAGTGTCCGACGTAAAACCCGGACCAGCTCACCCACTTTTTCCCTTTCGGGGAAAATCGTTGCCCACAAGTCCTTGGCGGGATCTTTCCGTTAACGCTTCTTGCTCTTTCCTAAAAAAACCCAAAAAGAACGTTCCAAGACCGCTTCCTTATTTATTTCTTTCAGTTTTACCCGCCGATCTTTTTTCCTGATATGGAGCCCCGCGGGTAAACTTACAGCACCAATCCAAACGCCCCGTTGGGGCGAACATGCCTAAACCAGAAAACCAATTCGCCCGGGAGTAAAGCCCCATGGCCTGCCTGCCGGCAGGCAGGTTTTCTTGGTTCATGTATAATAAGGTCGGTTTGCCACCTTAGCTCAGCTGGCAGAGCAACTCTTTTGTAAAGAGTAGGTCCTCGGTTCAATCCCGAGAGGTGGCTCAAAAAAACGAAAAGCGAAAAGCGAAAAACTAATAAGAAAATTATCCCGCCCTTATTTCAGAAAAGAATGACTCCAGAGGCAAGCCGTCATCCTCGAGCGGTCGAAGAAATTTCTCCGGCCGCGCTAAGAGAAAGTCTTGACAAGCTCGGAGTCGGATATCCAATTTTAGATTTTGACGGAACCTTAATAGATTCTTTATCTGTTTTCTTAGCCGGGATCGACAGCGCCATCCAAGAACTTTGTCCGGACCCCGAGCGCATCCCGGAGTTCAACGAGCAATTTCTGGAAATGGTAGGGAGACTGCGACTAGAATTTCATGTAAACAGGGAAATTTTACTCTGGCCTACCCATATTACCGCCCGGCAATTAGGATTGCCCCCAGATCATCCAAAAGTCAGAGCCGCCGAAACTAAAATTCATCAAATTTACGACCAAGATCCTTATCCCCTACTGCCCGGTGCAAAAGAAACAGTAATAAAATTCTTTGAAGCGGGTTTAGACCCGATAATGGTTACCCACGCAGGAGAAAGATACACTGAAAGAAAATTGCGGCAAACCGGCTTGGCCGGAATGTTTAAAGAAGTAGTTTGTCTTTCGGTTGATCGGCCAAAAAGAGACCAGTGGTCAGGCTGTTTTCAAAAATTAGCAATCCCACCGGAAAAAGTTTTAATGATCGGAGACAACTGGAAAGAAGATATCGAACCAACCGTTGCTCTTGGCACCAGAGGTGTTTGGATCAATTCTAAGCCCGAGGGGCGCGAATTCGGAAGAAACAACCACCGCCTATCCGAAGAAGGCGAAGGGCGAGTCCTGACCGTTAATAGCATCGGCGCAGTTATTGAGAGCCTTGTTACCGCAGGAAACAGTAGAGAATGATAAAATAGACCAAGCGCTCGTAGTTCAATGGATAGAACGTTGGATTGCGGATCCAAAAGTTGGGGGTTCAAGTCCCTCCGGGCGCACCACGTCAAACGTGGCTTTGCCGGGTCTAACTCGGCTTTGCCAGCGACAGGAGGGCGAGAGCCCCTAAAAAGAAAGGCCCTAAAAACAGCACCTGTTATCATAAAAAAAGGAAGGATAATAGAAAGGTTTTTTTGCTCGGGGTCTGCCATCGGTTCAAGTCTTTACCCGTCTAAGTTCGCAACGTGAGCCGTGTTCGAACAGAACCGGAAGGCTAACGATAAGAACAGGTGGGCCTCCAGGCCCACCCTTAATTTATTCATTTACCAACTAACGTTAGTCATTTTGGGTCGAAGAAAATGACAGAGCGACAAGTAAAGATTGATCTTTTTTTAAATACTGTAGACGCAACAGCAGAGTCGGTTTTGTCTTTAGCTTTTAGCCTTTAGCTTTAAGCTATTTTTAGGAGGAGTCACCGAACACAAGACAAAGAGGGAAGAGTGTTGGTTCCGTACAGGACCCCATCTTTTTATGTCATTCCGAGCGAAACGAAGTGAAGTCGAGGAATCTATCGAAGCGTAAACAACTCTTGAAAGCACGGTTTCTCTCTCTGATTACGCTAAAGCTGGATCCTTCGTCATCAGAATTCCTCAGGATGACGAGGAGAGGATAATTTTTGACAAAACCAGGCAGATAGGGTGACGCGAGTAGTTAAGATTCAGCACGAAATTCGTAATCTACCAAAAACAGACTGCCCATAAGGTTAATTCACTACGAGGCCTATCTTTTAAAATCAGATGCTAAAAGAAGAGAAAAGTATCTTAAGACCGCAGAGGGAAAAAAATTTTTAAGACAGCAAATTAGAGATTTGCTTGGTAAAATAGGAAGACAGACCAAAGGAGGAGTCGCATAGTGGCCAATTGCACACGCTTGGAGAGCGTGAGCTCGAAAGGGCTCCGCGGGTTCGCCCC
>JAHJSD010000097.1 GCA_018830585.1 Patescibacteria group bacterium | reverse complement strand
CGTTTAATGCCCAGAGTTTAAGACAGACCTCCTTTGCTAAGGTTGAGGTTTTGCCTGTTATTGAAGATGAGAGCGAGATCGCTTTCGGCCCCGACGAGGTTGAATTTGAAGCTTTCAGAGCCGGGGGGCATGGCGGCCAAAATGTCAATAAAGTTGCCACCGCTGTTAGGTTAAAACATAAACCGACTGGAATAGTAGCCAGTTGTCAGTCGGAACGATACCAGGAGCAGAACAGAAAAATCGCTTCCCAGATGCTGACGGCCAAACTTTGGGAAATAGAAGAAGAAAAAAGAAAAGAAGAGCGAAAAAGATTGAAAGGTTCAAATTTTGTTCCCACCTGGGGCCGGCAGATCAGGTCTTATGTTCTTCATCCCTATAAAATGGTAAAAGATTTAAGGACTAATTATGAAACCAGTGACGCTTTTGGTGTTTTGGACGGAAACTTAGGCGGGTTCATCGAGGCCGAGCTTAAGTTGCAAGATGAGTGAAACCTGGTATATTGTTAACTTGTAACTATTTATAAAAAAGGAGGAAATATGTCCCAGGAAGAAGTTCAGACGGAAGTTAATCAAGTAAACCAAGTGATCGAACCGGAGGAACCGGTAAAAGAAACGATCATTAAGCCCCTGGATTTAGGCGGAGAAGAGGTTGCCCCCAAAAAGCCTCGGTTTAATTTTAATCGGAAACTGGTAGCCGGAGGGTTTTTAATTATTTTTTTGGGACTTCTGAGTGGGTGGGGGTTGTCTAAACTTACCCATAAAGGAGTAAAGGAAGAGGCTGTTGGTGATACTATGATTGAAACCGCCAACGGCAAAGTAGAAAAGCTTGAAGTAGGCAAGGTCTATGGTATCGAGGACGGCTCTTTCAAGGATAGCGCCGTTGGGGTAATTGGGTCGGGGGGAGTCAATGGAGAGGGAACCCATCGGCTTAATCGCGAGGGAGGAGAGTCGCAAACTGCCTACTTGACTTCTTCGGTTTTGGATTTGGATAGTTTTGTTGGGCATAAAGTTGAAGTCTGGGGAGAAACTTTCGCCAGCCAGAAAGCCGGTTGGCTGCTTGATGTTGGCAGAATCAAAGTTTTGGAATGATCCCGGATTCATCCTTGCCGTTTTTTTATGAAGGTCAAACTTGATAAAGTTACCAAGAAGTTTGGTCAGATTGTTGCTTTGGATGATATTTCCTTTGAAGTGAACAAAGGCGACTTTGTTTTTATCACCGGTAAGTCTGGAGCAGGCAAGAGCACTGTCATAGCGTTGATCTTGGCGGAAATTAAACCGACACAAGGGGAAGTTTGGGTAAACGACCTGCTGCTTAATAAGGCCAGATCCGGAAAATTGCTGATTTTGCGTCGCCAGATCGGGGTAATTTATCAGGATTTCAGGCTTTTAGCCAACAAAACGGTTAAAGAAAATATTACTGTTGCCCTGGAGGTTGCCGGTTATAAAGAGGGGGATTGGCGGGAAAAGCTGAATCAGGTTTTGGAAACAGTTTCTCTTGGCGAGAGATCGGAGCTTTTCCCCTCTCAGCTTTCCGGCGGAGAGTTGCAAAGGGCTTGTTTGGCCAGAGCCTTGGCGATTAATCCTAAAATGGTTATTGCCGACGAGCCGACCGGTAACTTAGACCCTGAAACTATCTGGCAGTTTATGGGCTTATTAAATTCGGTCAACGAACTTGGGGTAACGGTGATTATGGCGACGCATAATTTTGATATTGTCAATTCAATGGGCCGCCGGGTGATCAGGTTGGACCAGGGCAAACTTATTTCCGAC
Source organism: Patescibacteria group bacterium (assembly GCA_018830585.1). GTDB lineage: Bacteria > Patescibacteriota > Microgenomatia > UBA12405 > JAHJSD01 > JAHJSD01. The sequence continues at coordinate 4,310 of JAHJSD010000097.1, read as the reverse complement.
AAAAAGAAAGGTAAATATGAGTAAAAAACCGAAAGTTAATCCTTTGACCGCCGCCTGGCATAATTTAAGAAGGTCTCCTTTCCAGAGTTTTGCCGCCGTTACTATTATGTGGCTGAATTTTTTGGTGGCCACTTCTTTGGTGGTTTTGTTTTTTGTTTTTAATTCCTTGCTTGGCTACTTGGAAAGCCGCCCCGAGGTAACCGCCTTTTTAAAAGACCAGACTTCCCAGACAGAGATTAACCGGTTTAAGGAACAGTTAGAATCGCTCGATGGGGTAAAAGAGGTTCGATTGGTTTCCAAAGAAGACGCCTTGAAAATCTACCGGGAGCAAAACAAAGACAATCCGCTGCTTTTGGAAATGGTCAACGCCAGTATTTTGCCGGCGTCTTTAGAAGTTTCCGCGACCAGCTCTGATTATTTGGTTGGAATCGCCGATATCTTGAAAAACGAAACCGACTTGATCGAGGAAGTTATTTTCAGGGAAGATGTAGTAAAAAATATCGGGTTTTGGGTAAAAACAGTCCGCAACGGCGGTTTGGTTCTGGTTGGCTTGCTCAGTTTTGTTTCCTTGGTGGTGATCATGGTGATCATCGGCATGAAAATTTCGGCTCACAGGGAAGAAATCAACGCCTTAAGATCTTTGGGGGCGACTTCTTTTTATATCCAAAAACCCTTTCTGTTTGAAGGAATTTTTTACGGACTGATGGGGGCTATTTTTGGTTTCGGCATCGTTTTTGGAGCTTATTTCTACTGGCAGGAAGAGATTAGAAACTTTCTTGACCCGATACCGGTATTATCAATTAGTGACAGGATAATTCCGATTATTTTCAGTATTGAGCTGGTTTCCGGGCTTTTTTTGGGTTTGACTGCCGCTTGGTTGGCCACTCGGCGTTTTTTGAAAAAATGAGGCTGAAATTTTGCCTTCTGATACTGATTTTTCCGTTTCTTTTTACCTTTTCTTTCTTTTACCGCGTCCGGCCCTCTTCGGCTCAAGCGGAATGCAAGATTCCCGACAATTTTAACAGCTTGTCTCCTGATCAAAAAAGCACTCTTCTTTCAGAGATTATCAACAGCTGTGACCAGCTAAGCCGGGAAGCTCAAAGCAAAATAAAATCTTTAAGCAGCCAGATTAACTACATGAATTCTCAGATCCAGCTGGCGATTTTAAAGATCGACCAGACAGCTAACCAAATAGAGATTTTGGAGATTCAGATAGGCGATCTTTCCAAAAAGATTTCGGTGTTAAACGTTTCGCTTAATGAAACTGCCGCTCTTTTTATCAATCGGGTTATCGCCACTTATAAAGCAGGCAAAACTTCAGCCTTGGACTTAATCTTTTCTTCTTCAAGTTTTGGCGATTTTTTCAGAATAACCAGGTATTTAAAAGCGGCCCAGACCCATGATAGGCAAATGATGATTGCTATGGAAGAAATCAGACTGAACTATGATCAGCAAAAAAAAGAAAAAGAGGAAAGACAAAAGGATCTGGAAGAGCTGAAAGTTAAATTAGCCCAGCAAAAAGCCGATTTGGACAAACAGCAAGCTAATAAAAAGCACTTACTGGCAGTAACCCGAAACGACGAGAAACAGTATCAGGAACTCTTGTCTCAGGCAAGAGCGGAATACCAGGCGATCCAGGCCATTTTGGCCGGCAAAGGCGATGAAATTGAGGTTGGCGGCGTTTCCCAAGGGGAAGTAATTGCCAGCATTATCAGCGGACCTTCTTGTAATTCCAGCGGCACTCATCTGCACTTTACTATTGCCGATAATGCTGGTAATGTTTCCAACCCTTTTTCTTATTTAAAGCAAGTGGATTACAGGAATTGTTCCGGACCCAGCCCGTGTAGCGCCGCTGATCCGTTTAATCCCGGCGGCGGCTGGGACTGGCCGGTTAGCCCGCCGGTGATTTTAGCTCAGGGTTACGGGGTTACCTGGGCAGTCAACAACACTTGGGTGGGCCGGATTTACAATTTTCACAACGGAATAGATATTGCCGGCTCTTCTAATCAGGTTAAGGCAGTTCAGGAAGGAACTCTTTACCGGGGCAGTTATACCGGTAGTGGCGGTTGCCGTTTGCGTTATGTCCGGGTAAAGCATAAAGATTCCAATCTTTCCGCTTATTATCTCCACATCAACTACGAAAAAGTTTAACAATTCTATCAATTTCTCGTTTTAAGAAAGCGAAAACTTCGATTTTACCTCGGTGCGTGAAAAACACTCTTCCTTCTCGTTATCCTGAGCGGAGCGAAGGATCCCCCTGGGACCAGCAAGCTGCTGAAACTTTCACACCCTTTCACACCCCCGGGGCCTGCCTACCCGCCACAGGCGGGTAAACTGGCAGGCAGGTGTGTTAGGCTTGCCCGCCAAAGCTGAGTCTGGCGATGCGGGCGGGTTGACACCTAGGGAAAAAAGATAACTCGGAGCTTCAACTTCTTAAGCACCCCCGGGGTGAGTTTTGGCTCCCCGGGGGCCTGCCTGCCGGCAGGCAGGTGGGTTGAAACGATCTATGATTGCAACTTCCCTCTTCGTCATCCTTCTATAGTACCCGCAAAACAAATTTACCACATTTTTAAGCTTGAAACACTGAAAGTTTGATTTGCGCTTGCTATATGAAAAAGCTTGTCAAGAGTCAATCTGAATTGTTCCTTTCAACATCCTGATCCCGACGTCGCGTCGGGAGAAGGATTCCCCTGTGTAACAGTCGACGACCATCTCGTCATCCTGAGGAATTCTGATGACGAAGGATCCCCTTTGGACTGGGGTAAGTTGCCAACAATTAGGGGATTCTTCTCTCCCGAAGGGAGATCAGAATGACGGGGGAGGAGGATTCCTCCCTGGGACAAATCCCAATTTATACTTTTAAATGAACCGCTCATTTCAACGATCGTATCAATGAGCGGTTTGTTTTGAAGTTTATAAATTGGGATTTGTCCCCTAAATAGGGAAGTGGTCTATAGATAAGTGGAAACTACCTATAGTAGTTTAAGCTATAAGGATCCTTTATATATAGTATAGGGTATTCTTGTTATTGCCGAAGTTTAGTTTTTAGGCATAAGCGATAAATACTTGACGTCGATCAACGCAAAATAGCGACATACTATAGGAACATATTATTTATGTTTTTGGGATTATTTTTATCCCGATGCCATAAAAAAGGGTTTGTTTTAATTTATCTAATTCAATTTCATTGCGAATTGCGTGTTCGTAATAATTGCGTTGCCAGATTTTAATATTAAACCCCTCCTGGTGTATTTTTCTTGAGGTTATCCCAGTACCAAGAAGACCACTGGGTGTATCCTCCTTCGCTAAAGCTACGGAAGGACGAGGCACCCGTGGATGGATTGGTCTTCTTTGTCCCGGGATGTTCGCCCCGATAGGGCAATGAGAGGTACCACGGTGTCCCGAAGGGATCCCTTCGGGATCAGTCCGTGGGGCTCCATTCCTTTGAAATAGCGAACAATCTGTCCTAATGTAGGGGTTTGACCTGCCTGCCGGACGGCAGGTTCGTCAAGCTCATACAACTAAACACGACGATTGTCGTGTTTAGTTGTCATTTACGCGCCATCCTGCGTTAATAGGGGAAAACCCTCCTTTCTCGTCATTCTGAGCGGAACCCTGTACCATTCGGTACAGGGCGTAGCGAAGAATCCCCATGAAACAGCAACTTGCTTATTTTGGGGGATCCTTCGTCATCGGAATTCCCCCGTACCAGACGGTACAGGGCTTCGCTCAGGATGACGAAAAAAATTAAACAATTTGATCGGAGCCGAGAAAGATTTGTTTAAGAGTTAGCTTTTTAAGACAGTGATTATCTTCGCTTTAGCAAATTCGGTGTTTGATTTTATTTTTATAAAATTGATATCATGACTCAGTGATCAGAAAATTAATTTTTCCATTATTGCTGCTTGGCTTATTTGTTTTTTTGACCCCGCCAATTGCAGGGGAAGAACATGGCGAAGTGTGAATACTCCTCCGAGATGGGCTTTGACTCCTCGGATGTGAATCCCTGCCATTTTCTTTGTTTGATTTTATTTTTATAAAGTTGCTATCATGGCTTAGTGATCAGAAGAACTACCGCCTTATTATTTTTTTTAATCTTTTCCCTTTCTTCCCAAAAGATCTCTTGGGCAATGGTTTATATAAATGAGGTTTTTCCTCACGGAGAATGGGTAGAACTTTACAGTGACACAGCCGGTGTTTCTTTGGACGGCTATAAAATTTACTTTCATGATGACAAAACTCAGGGTGCGTCTTTGACGGGCACGATGGTAGGCAATTATCACGTAGTTCATTCCGGGGGCAATTTCCTT
>JAHJSD010000096.1 GCA_018830585.1 Patescibacteria group bacterium | reverse complement strand
GTCAACCGCGCTTGCCAATTTAAAGGTTTTGAACAGGCGACCGGAGTTAATGTAGCTGCAAAAATTGTTCAGTATTTAGGCTCATCTTCTTCCCGCTCACATTAACATCTGCGATCGCAGATGTTAATGTAAGGTTTTATGATTTATTTTTGGCACTTGGGGCAAAAAAAGGTACCCCGGTTAGAGATTTTAGTTCTTTGAATCAGAGTCCCGCAATGATGGCAGGGCTGTCCGTCACGCTGATAAACCCGGGCCTGATATTGGTATTTTCCCGGAGTGCCGTCCGGCTTGATATAAGCTTCGTCGGCAGTGGACGAGCCGCCATACTTGATTCCGTCCTTTAGTACTCTTATTATTGCCTGGCGCAGTACTTTAACCCTCTTAACCTGGTTGGCCGGCTTTTCCGGATTAATCTTAGCTTCCCAAAGAGCATCGTTGGCGTAAATATTGCCGATACCGGCAATTTTTTCCTGGTCCATTAAAACTAATTTTACCGGCCGCCGGCTTCGGGAAAGAATTTCGGAAAGAATCTTCGGGGTGAAATCTTTTGATAGCGGTTCCACTCCCAGTTTCTCCAAATTTTGATCTTTAACTTTTGAATTTTGAGCTATTTTTATCCAGCCGAACTTCCTTAGGTCATTAAAAAAGAGGACTCCTTTATCAAAATAAATAATGATCCTGGTTGATCTTCCCGGCAAGGTGTTGCCTCCGGAAAGGGGAATCGGGTGGCCGAAAACAACCTTCTTTTCCCCGGAAGACTCCGAATAAACTAATTGTCCGGTCAATTTCAGGTGGATTAAAAGAAAAATTTTATCCCGGTACCAAGAAGACCTGCCTGCCGGTTTACCCGCCGAAATGGAGGGTAGGCAGGCCACAGGTTGCAAACCCGTGGATGAATTGGTCTTCTGCTGCGGGATGTTCACCCCGCCAGAGCAATGAGAGGTACCACGGTGTCCCGAAGGGATCCCTTCGGGATCAGTCCTTGGGGCTCCATTTTCCAGCCGGATAACCAGTATTTTTGCCCGCCGTTCAATCCCCGAAATTTTTCGGTTTTTCGCCAGTTTAACCTCACCAATTAATTGTTTAGGAGAAAGAACTTTTATTTCCTTTATCGTTTTGCCGACAATTTTCCGGCTTAAAAAACGTTTGGTTGTTTCTACTTCAGGTAATTCAGGCACGGGATTAATTCAAAGTTAAAAGTTTCGTCCAAAGGACGATCGGCCTCTGGCCGAAAAGTTAAAAGTTAAAATCGGCAGTTTATCAATTATTTTCCGAATTCTACCCCAAAAGTCAAATCCCGGTCTAATTGCTGGTTAAATAAAAGCTTGCCTGAAACTAAGTTCGCCGCCGGGTTAACCTGAAGCGGCTGCCAGCTTGGAGGGAAAGAAACCAAGATTGAGATAGGGGTTTCTCTGAACCCGGATTGTTTTTGCCAATAAAGCAAATAGCCGACCTGTTCACCCCTGAGAGCAGTGTCTTGGCTGAAAACTATTTCCACAGTTCTTCTTTGTTTGATCGGCACTACCGTTTGAAAGGCCAATATCTTTTTACCGCCGCTCACCTCTTCTTCCCTTTTTTCCCGTGTGACCACCTCTCTGTTTTGAGGGTCTAAAGGATCGAAAATAACCACGCTTTCGACTTTGGTTTTTTCCGGCAAATAAACTCTCAGCCAGTTAAGGTATTTGCCCCCGGGCCAGTCATTGGAAACAGCGGTATTCTCGTAGTTGATTTTAAGCTGGTGGACAATTTCCCCGCTCTCCTTGAAATCTATCGCTTCTTCCAAGCTTCTTCGCAAGAAATAATTCGCTTTGTTAACTCCCAAATTGGCTTCAACCAAGTAAATATAATCGCTAAAGCAGTTTTCCAAACTGCAGTTTGGTTTCCTGATACTGCCGTCCCAGCCTAATTGGTAAAGAGTATTGGCCAGCTCTTGGTCATGGGCGTAAACTAAAATTTCTTTCTGGTCAAGAGAGTCTAAAACTGCCTGGAACAATTTCAAATATTCTTCCGGGTTTGCCGCCTTGGTGTTTTCAAAAAGTTGCTGGCCAAGTAAGCTCAGAAAAGCCTTTTTTTGATTAGAACCGGGGAAAAATTCATTTTCGGCCCAGAACTCCGCCCTTTGGAATAAATTGTCGGCGCTGACTTTTTCGTTGAAGTCGGGCAGATAAATCTCGCCGAAAGCGGAAACCATTTTCTTGGCCGCTTCCAAATTAAATCCGATCACTCCATCAACTCCAATTCCGAGTTCTTTATCTAAAAACCACTCTGCGTTCTGGGCTGATTTGGGAAAATCCGGATCCCAGTTGGAATCTCTTAAATACCAGTTGGCTTCCCCTAAAATCTCTTTGATCGCCTTAGGCGGTTCAACGTGGCCTTTAAGCTGTCCGTCGGCGCTGTAGACGTCCTTAACCTCAAAGTTGGTCAAAGACCCGGCCTCGAAGGTGAGGATGGCAAAAGAGCCGATAAAGCCTCCGGTCGGTCTTAGCTCCATATTGTTTTGCAGCAGGACCAAAAAGGTTCTCCGCTTCCCGTCAGCTCCGGTCAGCCAGCCTAAGTGGTTGGTAATTCTTTGCGCCTTGAATAAGAGTTTGGTGGTCTGATTAATCTGATCGGCTAATTTTTCCGGCAGGCTTTTCCATCTTAACGGCAGATTCCAATTTCCTCTTAGCAAAGCCTCCGTGGTTGCTAACTGGAAAAGCAGCTCTTTTTCCTGCGACTGAATTTGGCTGACAGCGGCTTTAAAATTACTGTTTTCTCCTTTAAGAATCGCCTCTGCCAGCGAAAGTGAATTTTGTGCCAAAGGAATAGCCGTTTCCATTGCCCGGCTGGCCTTTTCTCCTGTTTCCGCTATCCGGGAGAAAATTTCCCGGGTTGAAAACAATAGCCATCTAAGCCGGCTGTTTTTAACAAAATTACCGGCACTGATAAAATTTTCTTTTGCCTTTCTGTTTAACTGCTGGCTTTTGGTCCACGACTGAGAGCTGAGCGCGCCAACTGATTTTTTAAAACGCCAGCTGCCCAAGCCGAGCGCGGCCGCCGGCTTCAACAGGACCGAGATTTCTAAAATAAAAGCCAGAGAAATAAAAAGGATTATTATTTGCCACCAGCGAAGATTTTTCGGAGTCGGATCTTTCCCCTCGCTTAGTTCCTGCGGGTGTGAATTATCGGAAAAAGAAGAAACAATCTTTTCGGCGATCTCGGCTTCGGCTTTTTCATCAAGATCCGGCTCTTCCGATTCCTCTTCGATAATAATCATTTCCTCTTTCGGCTGATCTTCCTTTTCCGGCGGTTTCGGCTCTTTGGCCGGTTCTTCGGTTTTTGCGGGAGACGGCGCGGTCACTGGAGCAATTTCCGGTTTTGGTTCCGGTTCCTCGGTTACATAAAAACCCGGTTTAGCCGGTTCGTTTTGATCTGTTGTTTCCAAAGCGGGGCTTGTTTCTTCCGGGTTTATTTTCTTCCAAAAATAACGGAAAGTTTTTTCTATCGCTTCCTGCCAGTCGGTTCCCGGCTGCCAGTTTAAAAACTTGTTGCTTTCTTGAATTCTTTCTGTTGAGTAGCGGGGCAGTTTTCTCTCCGGTGAAAGATGGATTCCTTTGGTGGTTTGGCCTAACTGCTGTAGGCTCAAAGAGAGTTTTCCCAGGTTAGCCTGCTGTCCTAAAATTAAGAATTCTTTATTGGCTGTTCCCGGCAAGACCAACGACTGCCAAACCGCTTCGGCCAAGTCTTTAACGTCTAAAGGATAGATATTTTCATTGACATCCGAGGGCAAGACTAAAGGTTCGTTTTTGACTGAAGCGCTGATCAGCTGCCCTAAAAAACCGTTTTCCGGCATTCTGGGCCCTAAAAGAAAGTCGGTTCTGATAATCCGCCAGTTGAAATTTTCCAGCGGGGGGGTTAAATAAGGCCCGATGATGATTCTTAAGTATTTACTGCTTTGCTTTTGGGCCAAACCAATTGCTTCTCTGCTGCCAAAACAATCGATAATGTAATCGGCCGGCCCTTTTTTCGGGGCCGATTTTGTTTTGACCCTAAGCTCTTTTTCTCTCAATAGTTTAGCAATAGGTCTGCTTAAGAAAGGGTCGGCAAAAATAATCGCGGCCGCTTTGGTAGTGGCTACTTCGAATTTAAAAGAAGTTCCGGGCATTAGTTTAATTTTAACAGACTCGGCCGTTAACTGGCCAGACTTATCCCGTTTCAAGACAGATTAAGCGCTTGGTTAAGGAGTTTGTCGGCCTCGAAATTTAACTCTCTTGGAATTAAATGATATTTGACCGGGATTTCCAAAGCGATTTCCTTTTGTTTGGCTTCAAGCCAGAGGTTTTTAACCGCAGGAGATTTAACCTTAAACTTGCCCTGCATTTGGCAAACAACCAATTTCGAATCTAAGAAAAAATCGACCGCGCCAACCCCCTCTTTGTCTTTATCCAGCCGGTTTAGGGCATGGATCAGAGCGTAATACTCGGCCTGGTTGTTGGTTGCCGGTCCGATCATTTCCCCTTTTCGGTAAACTACCCGGCCTTTTTCATCCTTGATGACAATTCCGATCGCGCTCGGCCCGGGATTGCCTCTTGATCCTCCGTCAGTGAATATTTTTAGATGTTTCATCTTAAAAAGCTAAAAACTGAAAGAATTGCTAAATTGTTTCTCGACTCACAGACTCGCTCGAAATGTAAATAGTTGAATTGCTCTGCTATATTGTTAAATTGTTAAGTAGGATTATATTCCTCGTCGTCCCGAGCAATTCCACCACCCTCGTCATCCTGATCTCCCTCAGGGAGATGATGACGAAGGATCCCCCAGTAGAAGGCAAAGTGCCAACGATTAGGGGATTCTTCCCCGCCAGCAACTGCGTAGCTTTGGGCGGGTCAGAATGACGAAATGGTCGAATCAGAAACCTTCATTCTTGAATCTTAAATGCTTAATGATAAATGTTAAATGATAAATAAATAGAGAATGTTTAATGTTTAATGACCAAATATTTTTTTACTTTTTATTGATTGTTTTTTCCAATTTCCTGATTTCTTCCCGGACCGGATCCAGTTTTTTTGCCTTTAAAATCGCCGATTCGGCTAACTCTCTTTCGCCTAAATTGTACCACAATGTTGCCAACTTGGCCCAACCATCCGGGTATTGGTTATTCTGGTGAACAATCTTTTTCCAATAGACCACCTCTTCTTTAAGTTTGGCCCTTCGCCGGACTAAATAAGCCCATCCGGCCAAGTTGGCGATTAGAACTGCCAAAACAAAGGCCTTGACAGCGATTTTCAGCTTTGGAAATAAGGTTTTTGAATGATTCAATTGCTAAATGGTTAATTTGCTAAACGATTTGTTAGTTAACCAGGCCAACCACCCCCGGGGTGTCTGCCCTGCCTGCCGGCAGGCAGGAGATCTCACCCCGGGGGTGAATTACCGAGTTAGACTCGGTCG
>JAHJSD010000095.1 GCA_018830585.1 Patescibacteria group bacterium | reverse complement strand
TCTTTCTGCTTTTTTGGCCTCGCGCTGGCTTTTTAAGCCCGGGTATTTTGTGATGCACGACGATCTTCAGATGATGCGTCAGTTGCAATTAGAAAAGTGTTTTTCGGACCGTCAGATCCCCTGCCGCTGGGTGCCGGACATGGGCTATGGTTACGGTTACCCGCTTTTTAATTTTTATCCGCCTCTGCCTTATTACGTCGGCCAGCTTTTCCGCTGGATCGGTTTCAGTTTTGCCGATACTGCCAAAGCGCTTTTTTCGCTTCAGTTTTTCCTTTCCGGAATAACCATGTTTGTTTTGGCCGCCAATCTTTGGGGTAGTTGGGGCGGTCTGCTGAGCGCGGTTTTTTATATTTGGGCGCCTTACCACTCGGTTGATGTTTTTGTAAGGGGGGCAATGAACGAAGCCTGGGCCTTTGTTTGGTTTCCTCTAATTTTTTGGGCGGCCAAGAAATTAGTTGAGAGTGAAAAAACAAAGTATCTTGTTTGGATGGCCTTTTCCTACGCCATGCTTTTGCTTAGCCACAATGTGATGACGATGATTTTTACTCCGGCGATGATAGTTTGGATTTTCTTTTGGATGGTAAAAGAGGAAAAACTGCCTTGGCAAAATTGGCCTCTTTTCGGAAAAATGTTTTTATCGGGTTTATGGGCTTTTGGTTTGGCGGCATTTTTTACTTTGCCGGTATTTTTAGAAAGTAAAAATATTCACTTAGAAACGATGTTTTCCGGCTATTTTGACTGGCGGGCTCACTTTGTTTCTTTAAATCAGCTTTTTGTTTCCAGGTTTTGGGGTTGGGGGCCGTCTCTTTGGGGACCTGACGACGGCATGCCTTTCCCGGTGGGTCATCTCCACTGGATTTTGGCTTTAATTATTTTTATTGGTCTTGTTTTCAGATTGTCTAAAAACCGTTCCGGATCGAAAAAAGCAAGGCCGTGGTTAGTTTGGCTATCGATAGGTCTTTTTTCCGTTGCTTTAGGCTATACCTTTTTGGCTCACCAGCGGTCGGTTTTTTTCTGGAAACTGGTTGAAATAATTCAGATCTCTCAGTTTCCCTGGAGATTTTTGGCCGGGTCAACCTTTTTCTTTTCTCTACTTGCCGGCGCTTTTGACTTTCTTTTCAGAAAGAGAATATTAAACATCTTTTTGTTGGTTTTGGTAATCGTTAGCAACTGGAATTTTTTTAGGCCGGAGAAGATTGGCCCGATGACCGATGCCGAAAAATTTTCCGGTAAGGCCTGGGAATATCAACGGACAGCCGGTCTTTATGACTATTTGCCAAGCGCTGTCCCGTTGGGGCCTATTTATGCGCCCAAGGTTGATTGGCAATTTTTTCCGGGTGAGGCGGCTGGAAGTTTTGAGAAAAGGAGTAATTGGATTAGCTGGCAGGGTTATCTTTCCGAACCTGGGACGTTCAAACTAAGCGTTTTTTATTTTCCCGGCTGGAGAGTTTGGGTAGACCGGAAGGAGGCGGAAATAATAGTCGACTCTGATTCAGGGTTGATGACGGTAAAATTAGATGCCGGCAAACATGATCTTTATTTTCGTTTTACCAACACCCCCGCCAGATCTTGGGCCAATACCATTTCTCTAATTTCCTATTTGGCGCTGTTGCTTTTTCTGGTAAAAGGAGGCAGGAAATGGCTTTTGCCGCGGTGAAAAAAAAGGCTTTTACCGGAGTAAGCGTTTTGGTTCTCAGAAACTTGCTGATACAGCCGATCTCTTTTTTTGGATTTATCCTTCTTTCTATTTTTTTGGAAAGGTGGCAGTTAGGTGTTTTTTGGGCGGTTTCCGAAATCGTCGGTTTTTTGGGTTATTTTTCCGATATCGGTTTGGCGGCGGCCTTGATCCAAAAGAAAAAAAAACCGAAAAAAGAGGAAATAAGATCTATCTTTACCATTCAACAGGCTTTGGTGGGGACGCTGATTCTTCTGGCAATAATTTTCACACCCTTTTTACAGGCTAAATTTAACTTCGACGACCAGGGAAAGGTTCTTTTTTATGCCTTGCTCTTCGGTTTTTTGGCCGCTTCTTTAAAAACGATTCCCTCGGTTTTACTGGAAAGAGAGTTAAAGTTTGTCAAATTGGCCACGGTTGATTTGATTGAGCAGTTGGTTTTTACCGGGTTAGCCGTTTTTTTTGCCTGGCGCGGTTTCGGAATCAGCAGCTGGGTAATTGCCGTTTTGGCCCGTTCTTTAATTGGGGTTTGCTTGATTTATCTTTTCTCCCCTTGGCCGGTCGGTTTTAATTTTAATTTCGCCGGAGTGAAGAAATTGTTTAATTTCGGCGTCCCGTTTCAATTGAACTCTCTTTTAGCAACAGTTAAGGATCGGCTGGTTAATATTTTTTTGTGGGGGGTTTTGGGCAGCGACGGGGTGGGAATTTTAGGCTGGGCCCAAAAATGGTCAAGCATGCCTTTGAGATTTTTAATGGATTCGGTAATCCGGGTCACCTTTCCTGCTTATTCCAGGATTCAGAAAGACAAGTCCAAACTTAAGTTAGCTCTGGAAAGGAGCGGCTTTCTGGTCAATCTTTTTACTTTTCCTGTTTTAGCCGGGATGGGTTTGGCGATGCCAAAGGTGATTACTGTTTTTCCCCAGTATCAAAAGTGGTCGGTGGCTCTGGTCCCTTTTTGGTGGTATTTAGCCAATTTTGCCTTTGGAGTGGCGACAACACCCCTGGTTAACGCTTTCAACGCGGTCGGAAAAGTTAAAACCAGTCTGAACCTGATGATTTTTTGGACGGTTTTGACCTGGTTGCTGGTTCCCCCTTTAGCTAAACTATGGGGACCAAGCGGCGCCTCAATGGGGTTTTTCTTGGTTTCGGCAAGCTCTTTTGTTGCCTGGAGACTGATTAAAAAAGAGTTTGCCGTTTCTTTGAAAAAAATAATAGGCAAACCTTTTTTGCTGACCATGCTAATGGTTTGTTTTTTGTTTTTTATCGGCCTAGTTATTCCGGAAACTGTCCTTGGTTTGAGCATCTTTGTCATCAGCGGCGGCTTGATTTACGGTCTTGCCGTTTGGTTTTTCGCCAAGGGGGATCTGGTTTGGTTTTTAAAAAGCCTCTCTCTCCTGTCTGGCAGAAAATGAAGAAATTTTGGCCGGTTATTGTTTTATTGCTTTCCTTTTACTGTTTTTTTTGGACAAAACCGTGTTTGGCCGAGTCGGGATTTGTCAACGTAGTCAATCCGGTCAGGGGCAATGATTTTTGGTCTTTGTCTAACCAGAACCCGGAAGATTTTCCCCTTTTCCAAAGTTCGGTTTTGGCGGAAAGGGAATTAAAAGCCACCTGGTTATTAAGACCCGATCTCCTTTTTAATCAAGAATTATCTGCCCTTTTCACAAAGGAGGCTTTCGCCTCCGGCGAGTTAGGGATCTTTCTTGAAGTGACCCCCGCGTGGGCGGAAAATTCCGGGGTCGATTATAATCAAGATGGTTCCTGGAGCCGGGCTGACAAGGTCTTCCTCTCCGGTTATAACCGCGATGAGAGAAAAAGGCTCTTAATCACCGCTTTTTCTGAGTTTAAGGAAAAATTCGGTTTTTACCCGAAAACGGTCGGCGCTTGGAATATTGATGCTTACTCAGCCTCTTTGCTTAAGGAAAAATATGCGCTTACCTCTGTCTTGATTTGCGCCGATCAGTTTTCTACCGACGGTTATCAGATCTGGGGTGGTTGGTGGGGGGTTCCTTTTTATCCTAATAAGAAAAACCTCTTGTTTCCCGCTGCCGGAACGAAGGACAAACTTGACGTTCTGGTTTTCTGGTGGGCGGCCAGGGATCCTTTAAACGGATACGGATCCGGTGTCGAAAACAGCACTTTCAGTGTCCAGCCCAATGACTACTTAAAACATGGTTTGGATACGGAATACTTTTCTAAGCTTGCCGATCTTTATCTTTTTCCTGACTCCGGTCGGTTTGGCCAGCTTACTATTGGGTTGGAAAACGACAACTCTTTACTTAAATACAAAAACGAGTTTTTAAACCAAGTAGAAGTTTTGCTGGAAAAAGAGGTGGTTTTTATTACTGTTTCGGAGTTTTCGGATTGGTACAGAAAAACTTTTCCTGATCTTTCTCCGCCTCATTCTATCGGCGGGGCCGATCTTCTGGGGGGGCAGACCGAGGCTTACTGGTCTATGGATGATCAAAAAAGATTGGGGGTTCTTAAAGAGGCTGGTATTGCCACGGTTAGAGATTTTCGTTTTTATCGGCCGGTTTTAGCCGATCCTTACTCATGGAACGAAAACACTAATAGTGAACTCTATTGGAACGTCCCGGCCAAAATAGATTCGGTCAGCGCTTTGGGGCAGGAAAAGTCTTCGCTTGAGTCGATTCTTAGCCAAGAACCCTCAAATAAGCCCTTTGAGAGTAACTGGTTTTGGGTTTTTTGGATTGTGCTTTTGGCTATTTTTCTGATTAAAAAGGCGGCTTTGCCGTTTTGGGTTTCCGGCTTGGTAATTATTTCCGGGCTTTTGTTTTCTTTGCCGATGCTTAAAAGTGGCTTAATCTACGATTTCGGTTTAGGTTTCTGGGGCCCGAACGGGCATGATGGCGTTTGGCATCTAAGCTTGATTGGAGGAGCGAACCGCTCACTGCCTCCGGAGAATATGATTTTTTCAGGCACTAAAATTTCCGGTTACCATTGGGGTTTTGATCTTTTAGCTTCAATTATCGGCCGGGTCTTTAAACTTCCTATCCTTGATGTGTATTTTCGCTTCTTGCCGCTGGCGTTTGCTTTTTTAATCGGTTTTCTGAGTTTGAAATTAGCCTTGGCTATTACCGGCCGTCTCTCGGTTGGCATTTGGTTTTTGCTTCTTAATTTTTTTGCCGGCTCTTTTGGCTGGTTGGTTACTTTGTTTCGTCAGAGGGATATCGGCGGAGAATCTCTGTTTTGGTCAATGCAGTCTATTTCTACCTTAATCAATCCGCCCTACGCCTTGTCCTTGGTCGTTTTGCTTTTGGGCTTATATTTCTGGTTTTGCCCCTTAAAGCGGAAAACATGGGTTAGAATTTTGATTTCCGGAATTCTTTTTGGCCTTTTAGGCATAATTAAGATCTATGCCAGTTTACTGGTTGGTCTTTCGGTCGCTTTTGTTTGGGTTTACAAACTGATCACTAAAGACAAATCTTCAACTAAGTATTTTTATCTCTGTTTGACAATTGGCCTGGTTTCTTTAGTCTCGCTCATGGCTGCGGGGGCTTTTAAGGGAGGTTCTTATTTAGTTTTTAAACCGCTCTGGTTTACCCATTCTTTGGTTGAGTCGTTGGATAAACTTTATTTGCCCCGGTTAGCCGCTTTTAGAATCAATTTAAGCCAGCAGTGGCTTTCTTTTAAGTTGCCTGTCTTTTTGCTGGTGGAGATGTTCTTAGTTTTAATTTTTTTAATCGGCAATTTGGGGATTAGGATTTTCGGTCTGCCCCTGTTGTTTAAAAAAAATATTGGTCTAAAAAATGGAGCCTCGCGGACTGATCCCGAAGGGATCCCTTCGGGATACCGTGATACCTCTTATTGCCCTATCGGGGCGAACATCTCGTACCGGAAGACCAATTTATCCGCGGGTTTACACCCCGTGGCCTGCCTGCCCTCCATTTCGGCGGGCCTGCCTGTCGGCAGACAGGTAAACCGGCAGGCCCGGTACGGGGTAGACAGGTCTTCTTGGTACTGGGATAACGACTTTCGAATTTTTTCGATTATCTTTCTCTTTATTTCTTTTTTACTGCCAACCCTTTTTGTCCAAAAGGGAACCACCTGGAATACAATCCAGTTTTTTTATTACTTCCTTTTTTTGGCCAATTTTTACTTATCGCTTTTTTTGGATTCGGTTTTTGCCAAAAAAGGCTTTTTCTTTAAAGCGCTTGTTTTTCTGATTTTTGCCTTTGGTTTGCCGACAACCTTTTCGACACTGAAAGGTTATTTGGGATTTCCTCCTCCGGCAGCGGTTCCGAATTATGAGCTTTATGCTTTGGATTTTTTAAAAAACCAGCCGGACGGATTTGTTTTGGCTTTTCCTTTTGACAGTTTTAAGAAGTCCGGTCTGTCAACTCCTCTGCCTCTTTATCTTTATGAAACAACTGCCTATGTTTCCGCCTTTTCGTCAAAACCGGTTTTTTTAGAAGACGAGATGAATTTGGAAATTACCGGTTTTCCCTGGCGGCAGAGAAAAGAGGACGCCGAGAAATTTTTTTCCACTAATGATAAAATCTGGGCTCGGGGGTTTTTGTTGAATAACAATATTGATTATATTTATCTGGTTAACGGACAAAATTTCCGCTTTCAGCTTGCCGATTTGGGGTTGAAGATGATTTTTAATAACGGACAAGCTAAAATATACCAAGTTTTAAAATAGTTCCGAGCCTCTCCTTTGTTGAAATCGTCAAGGATGAGGATAGTTCGGAGTAAAAACAATAAATGCCTGCGAAGTTTATACGTGAACCAAGAAAGCCACGGGTTTACCCCGTGGGGCTCCATAAATAAGCTATGAAAAGACTCTTAATCTCGGCAGTGATTAATACCCTAAACGAGGAAAAGAACTTGCCTCGTTGTTTGGATTCGGTCAAAGGTCTTGCCGACGAGATCGTCGTTGTTGATATGTACAGTGATGACAAAACGGCCGAGATTGCCCGGCAGTATCAAGCTTCGCTTTTTTTTCACAAAAGGACCGGTTATGTTGAACCGGCCAGGAATTTTGCCATCAACAAAGCTAAAGGGCGCTGGGTTTTGATCCTGGATGCCGATGAGAAGATTTCCCGCAGCCTTTCAAGAAGGTTAAGAAAAATCGCTCAGGAAGAGACTAAATTTGATTGTGTTTTGATCCCCAGAAAAAATATTATTTTTGGCAAGTGGATGAAAAACTCCCGCTGGTGGCCGGATTACCTGCCCCGCTTTTTTAAGAAAGGGAAAATCAACTGGCCCAAACAGATTCATAAACAACCGGATCTTAGCGGCAGAATGATCTATACTTTGCCTGATGTCGAGAAGTTCTCCATCGTTCACTACAACTATGACCGCTTGGAACAATTTTTAAGAAGGGGCGAGAAATATGCTCAAGTTCAGGCAGTGGAACTGGTTAAAGAGAAAAGCTATAAGTTCAGCAGTAAAGATCTTTTGTTAAAACCTTTGGAAGAATTTTTGAGCCGGTTTTTCCCCGGAGAAGCTTACAAAGACGGTGTCCACGGTTTAGCTTTGTCCCTGCTCCAAGCTTGGGTAGTGCTTTTAGTTTATCTGAAAGTTTGGGAGATGAGAAAATATGAACAGAAAATTTTAGAACGTAACAGGATTAAAGAAACCTTTAAAGAGATGGTTTACCAGCTGGAGTATTGGCGGGATGATTTTTTAGTTAAAAATAGCGTTTCTTCTTTGGCGTTAGTTTCCAAGATCGTATTAAAGTTAAGAGCTTGGTTGATTAGGCTTTAATGGAAAAACTCTCTATTGTTATTCTCCATTACAATGGTATTGAAATTTTAGAACGCTGTTTGGTCCCTTTTTTAGAAACGGTTGATAAGGCTTCAAAATCCGTTGGTAAGTCAAAACCGGATCTGTCTGTCGAGGTGATTGTGGTGGACAATGGATCATCTGATGGTTCCGTTGAAACCATCAGAAAGTTAAAAGTTAAAAATGAAAAGTTAAAAGTTATTGAAAACAAGGAAAATTTGGGCTTTGCTGAAGGAAATAATGTTGGCATTAAAAAGGCAATCAAAGGGGGCGCTGATTATGTTATGGTTTTGAATAATGATGTAATAGTCAAAGATGCTTTTTGGTTTCCCTTAGTGGATTTTATTAAAAAACACAAGAAGGTTGGTGTTGTTAGCCCAAAAATTTACTTTGCGCCTGGAAGAGAGTTTCATAAAGCCCGTTATCAGGAAAAAGAAAGAGGTAAGGTAATTTGGTTCGCTGGTGGAGAGCTGGATTGGAAAAATGTTTACGCTTTTCATCGCGGAGTGGATCGGGTTGATCTTGGACAATATCAAAAAACGATAGAAACCGATTTTGTCAGCGGCTGCTGTCTACTGGCTAAAAGTGAAGTTTGGCAAAAAGCGGGTTTTTTTGATCCTAAATATTTTCTGTACTACGAAGACTCTGATTTTTGTTTAAAGGTGAGAAAGCTTGGCGGAAGGGTTTTTTATTTTCCCAAGGCCGAGATTTGGCATTTAAACGCCGGTTCGTCGGATTGCGGCGGTTCGCTTCAGGACTATTTTATCACCAGGAACAGACTTCTTTTTGGTTTAAGATGGGCGCCGTTGAGGACCAAAATTGCCCTGATCAGGGAGAGTATTAAAACCTTAATTAGCGGAAGAACCTGGCAGATTATCGGGGTTAAAGATTTTTATTTAAGAAAATTCGGAAAGGGAAGCTGGCAATGAAACACACAGACATTTCGATTATTGTTATTTTTGGTAAGGAGGAAGACGTTTTGGAACGGGCGTTGAATTCCGCTATCTGGGCTGATGAGTTAATTTTAGTTGCCGCTAATTCCAACGATCTTTCCAAAAAACTTGCCGAAAAGTATTCAAAAGACATGCTCGAGGTTAAGGACGAATACGGTAAACATTTTGCTCGGTGGAGGAATTTAGGCCTTAAAAAAGCAACCGGCGATTGGGTTTTCTATCTTGACGCCGATGAAGTAATTACGCCGGAGCTAAAACGGTCTCTTTTAAAGATCGCCGCCAAAAAAGGGCCAAAAGAAAAATACGCCTGTTATGCCGTTCCAAGAATTAACCATTACCTGGGCCAAAGGGTTAAATATGGCGGCTCTTATCCGGACTACGTCAAGCGCCTTTTTAAAAGGAAAAGGTTGATCCGCTGGGAAGGTCGTCTTCATGAACAGCCGTTGGTAAGAGGGGAAATGGGTAAATTGAAACACCATCTTTTGCATTATACCCACCGGGATCTTTCCTCAATGATGGAGAAAACAATCCGCTGGACCCAACTAGAGGCAAAAGCGCTTTATGAGAGCGATCATCCGCCGGTAGTTTGGTGGCGGATTTTAAGGATGATGACAACTAAGTTTTTTGAACGGGTGGTAAAGCAGCAAGCTTGGAGGGACGGGACTGTTGGCTGGATCAACGCTATTTTTGAAGTTTTTAATACTTTTATCATCTATGCCCGTTTGTGGGAAATGCAGCAAAAAGGTTTAAGATGAACCTGTTTCAAAAGTCATTGCGAGGAGCCAACAGCGACGAAGCAATCTAAAAACGAGATTGCTTCGCATTCGCTCGCAAT
>JAHJSD010000094.1 GCA_018830585.1 Patescibacteria group bacterium | reverse complement strand
CCGGCAGGCCCTGTACCAGATGGGAAACCACGTGGGGTATCCCACTGTGGCGGTACGGGGCAGGCAGGTTCTTCGCTTCGCCCTGTACCCTACGTGGTACGGGGCTACGTTCAGAATGACGGTGGGGGCACGCCGCGGGGTCAGGATGACAGGAGGGGAGGTGCTTCATTGCCTATCGTAGATAGGAAAAACTACGGGTTTACTTGTGGGGGTTTTGTTCTTTAAATGAAGTCGAGGTAAATTATCCTTCGAGCCCTTCGGTAGACTCAGGATAAACTCGAGTCGAGAAGAGTTCGTTTAGGGACGGTTCTCGACAAGCCTGCCTGCCGGTAGGCAGGCTCGAACGGTAGGGATCAATTTCCTGACCAGTTTTCGGTTCGAACGGTAGAATCTTTTATTCGATTACTTCTACCGGCTCGACAACATCCGCCCCGGAAGTGTTGAAGCCTTCCATCCAGTTCGAGAAAGTTTCCTGGGTTTCGCCCTCCAAGGGGATTAACTTAAAAGAGGACAAAATCCGGCGGTAGATTTCCTGCCAATAAGTTTCGTTTTCCGGGATTAGTTTGATAGTGTAAATGACCGCATCGGGGTCGATAAAAGCGGCGATTTCTTTTCCTTCTCCTAAAGCCACTTTTTTGGCCGAAGCGGAAGCGATGGTGGTATTTAAACTATTGCCCGCGCTTACCTCTTTATCTTTTTTGGCCCACTGGTCGATGTTGTTATGTTGGCTGTCTTTGCAGAAAATAGCTATTTTGCCTTTACTCCCCTCTTTAGTCAGCTCCAGCCAAGCGTAGTTTTCCTTGTCTTCCGGGTGGTTGTTGATTGTTGTTTCCTTGGGGTATTCAAAACTGAATCCGGCAGGATCTTCCCAAACAGTCCAGTTGAACTTTGTTTTCTTTTCCTCTTCGGTGTTTTTATCAGAGGCTCTCCCCTGCCCCATTGTGCCCGGTTCGGTTGGACTCAGAGGCTCCCGGGAGCGGTTTTTATACCAAAAAAATGCGATTCCCGAAAGGCTGACCAAAATTAGCAAAATTATTATTTTTTTTATCTTAGGTTCAGTATATCACCGGTTTTGGGATTGTGGTATAGTTAAAAACAAAGATGAAACGAAGCGGCTATCTTTTAATACTTTTTTTATTTTTAGGAGTTTCAGTTTTTGCCTTTGATTGTTTGGCGGCCCAAAAAAGGGTTAGAAAAGTTCAAAAAAGGCAAACTACTTCCGTTTCTCGCGGAATTTCGGCTAAAGTCCGTTTCCGTCCGGACAGGAAAGCTCTTTTAATGAGTTTTTCCAATTTTGACCGGGTTAGTTCTGTTGAGTACGAATTGGTCTATAATGCCAATGGGATTGAACAGGGAGTAGCCGGAGTAATTTCTAAAGGAGATACCGAGACTAAAGAGCTTCTTTTCGGTACTTGTTCTTCCGGAGTTTGCACCTATCACACGAACATTACTAATGCCCGGTTGAGTATAAAATCAACGCTTGAAGACGGGACAGTAGTGCTTAAGCCCTTCAGGATTAGGGTCTGACTTCTCTGACTCCTCTCATTAGGAGATAACAATATTTGCCGGCTCGATAGAAAATAAGAGTTTTTTTGGCGGCAGAAAAAAAATTGACGGAGAAAAGGTTTTTGGTCTTTTTAGGAGGTTGATTTGGAACGCGCTCTTGGCGGAGGAGGAAGAAAGAATTTCCTGAGTTTCTCCCCGAGATTAGCAAGAGTTTCATCGAAACGGGTTCGCAAGCGTGTCAACCAAGCTGGCTTCGTCTTTGGATCAACGGGTTTTTCTCTTTCTGCCATCTTCAATATTTTAACACGGATTTGTTGGCAGGAGGACTTCCGGGAAAGATATAACTGTGGTGTGTTAAGAGGGGTTTGTTCTAAGAGAAGCGAGACTCACCCCCGGGGTGAAATCTGCAGACACCCCGGGGGTGTTGGCTACAGAAAGAAGTTATTTTAGAAAATAATAGCTGGATTTGGTTTTGCCCTTTTTATCAATTAACCCTTTCTTGATCAAATTTGACAAAAGACCATGGGCTTGCTGGCGAGAGACTTTAAGAATTTCTGCCAATTTGGGGGCGGTGATTTCTTTTTGTCTTTGAATAATTTTGATCACTGCTTCTTCTTTCGGTGTGGGCCGGTTCTCTATCCTGAGGGCCTGATAATTTTCTTTTATCCTGGCCAAGGCCGATTGAAGAGAATACATGATTCCTTCGGTGAAGTACTCTAACCATTCGGTTTTGTCTCCCGAATCGGCAGTATGCAGTTTATCCGAATACAAGTCGCGGTCAATATCATAAAAATCATCCATGACAAAATATTTATTAATCGGATAGTTGTTTTTTAAAAAAATCAAAGCGGTTAGTAAGCGGCAGGTTCTGCCGTTGCCGTCTTCGAAAGGATGGATGTAGACGAATTGATGATGAAAAATACCGGCTTTTAGGACCGCAGGTATTTCCACCTCCTGATTAGCCCATGAAACTAATTTTTCGATTGCTTTTTCAATTTGCCCGGTTTTATGGAAAGGCGGTTCATGTTTGATGGTGAAACTGGGACCGTTGCCGCCTATGGAAGCGTGACCGACAGCCACTTTTTGGTTTCTGAATTTTCCAGCAAAATCTTTGACCCCAGTGAGTAATTCCAGATGGAATTTTTTTATTAATGATAAAGAGATTGGCTGGTCAACGCAGTTCCCCATTCTTTTAAGCAGGCCAAAATAGTTGTGAACTTCTTTTTCATCTCTATTGGTAGGGACACGATCGTCCAAAAGCAGGTTGGTTACTTCATGCAGGGTGAGCGGGTTGCCTTCAATGCTGTTGGAAATATAGGAAGATTGGACCAAATTATCCCTTTCTAAATTTAGTTCCAGTTCTTTTGGAATTTGGAGCGCCTCCAGTTGCCCGTGGAACCAGCCGATTTGAGTCAGATTGGTAATCAGCTGGGAAGTAGTATTATATTTCGGTTGATACATAAGACTATTTTTATTATAATACCAGATCAGATATTTGTAAAGCCTTTTGTAAAGGTAATGGTAAAGAGGTTGCCGAGACAATGGTAAAGCTTTTAGTAAGGTTTATAGTAAAGAACAACACAATCCTGGGTTAAAATACTTATCCATCTTTCCGTTGATACATTGTTAAATGGCGATATTGTCGAACTACTAAATTGGTAAAAGAATTTTCCGGCTTTCCCGAATAGGATTGACTGTTTCCGACCTATTCCTGATCCACCCCCGGGGTGTCTGCCCTGCCTGCCGGCAGGCAGGAGATTTCACCCCGGGGGTGTTTACGAGGATCGTCTTTTCCGGTTGTCTACCGAGGTGTCAAGGGTAAGACACCCCGGGGATGGGCTTATAGTGGTCTTATAACCTCAGCACCGGCCCTGACGTTGTGTCAGGGAGGCTTTACTTGAACCGCTCATTTCAACGATCGTATCAATGACAATGAGCGGTTCGTTTTAAGATTTAGAAATTGGAATTTGTCCCAAGAAAGCGAAAAACCTGATTTTACGTTAAGGGGAAAACCCCCTTTCTCCGTCATTCTGAACCCTGCATCGTATGGTGTGGGGGAAGAATCCCCGTGGAATCAGCAATTTGCTAATCCAAAGGGCCGCGCCCGCCAGACGCTGAAGCCGTCAGGCGATGCGGGCGGGGATCCTTCTTCGTCGTCTCGCTGTTGCGGGATCAGGATGACGGGGAGAGAACAAGATTCCTCAGGATGGCGGGGTAGGTCGCTCCAAGCTCTCTCTACCCTCATTCTGATCCCGACCTTGGGTCGTGGAGAAGAATCCCTTCGTTTCTCGTCATTCTGAGTGGAGCCCCGTACCATTCGGTACAGGGCGGAGCGAAGAATCCCTTTAGGAGTTAAAATAAAATCAATGGGTCAAAAACGGGGCTATGTTTACATTCTTGCCAATAAACACAATACCGTCTTCTATGTTGGGGTAACCAGCGATCTTAAGAAAAGAGTTTGGCAGTATAAAAACAAGGTTGTCGACGGTTTTACTAAAAAATATCAGCTTAATAGGTTTATTTATTTTGAAAACTTTGGTTTAATAGAAGAGGCTGTCAGAAGAGAAAAATATATCAAAGGCAAGGGGAGAAGTTTCAAGAAAAAACTGATTGAAAAGATTAGCCCCGACTACGAGGATCTTTATTAGGGAATCCTTTGCCTTTGACCCGAGGGGATCCTTCGTCGTTGGAACTTCCCCCGTACCGGTCGGTACAGGGCTTCGCTCAGGATGACGGAAGGGGGGAAATACTTATTCCTGTTCCGATCCGGGATCGGAAAAACGGTTTGATTTGAAACAGTCGCCGGAAAACGGTAAAATTAAGCATTTGGCGGAGTTTGAAAGTTCGAGTTTGGAAGATTGGAATTTGTCCCGAAGGGAAGGGGTCCCTTCGGGATTTAGAATTTAGAGTTTAGAATTTTTCAATCCAGGGGTGCCGGAGTGGTCAAACGGAACGGTCTGTAAAACCGTCGGGATTTCCCTGCGTAGGTCCGAATCCTACCCCCTGGACCATGAAGTAGAATTTCGTTGCCGCGAAACACACTTCATGGTCATGCAGTGTGCTTTGCTCTACTGCATGACCCCCTTTGGCTCTGATAGAATAAAAAGAAGGATCAGATGAAAAAACTCCAATATTGTGTTTATGTTTTGCAAAGCCTCAAGGATAAAAAACTTTATATTGGCTCTACGAGTAATTTAAATCAAAGACTAACCCATCATATAAAAGGACACTCTCTTGCTACAAAATCTCGCCGTCCGTTAACTTTAATTTTCTGCGAGTACTTTCTGGCTAAAAAAGATTGTTTAAGAAGAGAAAAATACTTTAAAACTTCGCCTGGAAAAAGAGCTTTAAAAATTATACTGAAAGAGAGTTTTCAGAAGATGGCATGTGTGAATAATTTAAGATAAGGTGGAAATTCTACCCCCTGGATCATGAAGTAGAGTTTCGCCTATAGATTCCTTTGGTTTTATAAACAACATGTTCAGCTTAGTTCAGGAAAAAATTCTAACAGGGCTAATCAATGCCCAAGAGCTAGCTTATTCCCAAGCCCGGCCTAAAGACGAAAGAATTTCAAACGATTTGTTTAACTATCACCTTCAGTTTTTAGTTAAGAAGGGATTTGTTGAGAAAAAAGGAAATCTTTACCGCTTAACCGACAGGGGTAAAAAAGCTACTCAGATTTTTGACGCCAAAGGCAATCTTAAAGATCTTTTTAAAGTGTCAATTTTAGCCTATGTGGTCAGAGATAATAATGGTAAAAAAGAAATCCTGCTTCAGCAAAGAACCAGACACCCGTATTTGGGTGATATAGAGGTAGTTTCCGGGAAAGTTAATTCGGGTGAACCCATAGAGCTTGCTGCTAAAAGAAAGTTGAAAGAAGAAACGGGGTTGATTGCCGGCTTTAAACTGATTGGTGTTTATCGGACCACCAGAAGAGATTCAAAAAAGGAAATTATTGAAGACCCTCTCTTCCATGTTTGTTTTGCCAAAAATCCTCAGGGGCAGCTTTTGCCTCAAACAGATTTTGGTAAGAATTTTTGGGGAACTTTTGGCCAGGCAATTAAGTATCAGAAAGATAATATTGCCGCCAGTCCTTGTTTAGAAAAAATTTACAAAAGAGTTCAGCGAGAAAACTTTGATTTTTTCTACTTCCAGGATCAAACTGTTTTAACCAAGTTTTAACCGAGGGTATACTCGGTTGTTTTATCCATATTGGGCAGTATAATGGGCGTAATATGGAAAAAATTGATCAGAATTTGTTTATAAACTTCCCCCATAGGGCTTCTCCTGAAGAAATAGCCTGAGTAAGGGAAAAACAAAAAAAAAGAATATGAGGAAAGATGCCCTGTCTCTACCGCGGTGATACGGGCAGTACGGGCTGATTGCGGCGATGGTGAGAAAACGTCCAGGTTAGTCAGCAGGATTCTCTTCGAATTGAGGCGTGTTGGTGTTACCGATGAATCGGTTTGGGGAGTAAAAAAATGATCAGTAAAGAAAAAGATCTTAAAGAAAAAATTGACTGGTATATTGAAAGAATAAATGAGATGCAGAAAAATTGGTCTGCCACCAAAGCCGGCAGCCGTTATGGTGATGAGTATCTAGAGATGCAAATTAAAGTTTATACAGCTCAATTAGCCTGTCTGCAAGAACAGCTGGCGGAGTTAAAGCAACGTTCCCCGACCGGCCAGTTTTCATGATACAATTAATTTATAAAGACGGATTCTGTTTTTCGGATTGATGTAGCTTTTTTGTTAAAGAGGAGTTTTTGATGTGGGTAGTAATTGGAAGAATTTTCGATCAACAAAGGAATACCCCAGTCCATCTTCTCTGACATATGATGAGGCCGACGACTTAAAGGCGGTAGTTCAAGGGCCGGGCAAGCCTGCGGCAATAGTGTCCAAAAAAACGGTTGCCGGGAATAGCGCTGTCCGCAGTATGTTATGGGGAGCCGGAAGAGAAGGCTCCGGGTTGCTTGTTAAAACGGCTCCTACATTAATTGGGGGAACAGTTCGGGTCGTCGGTCGCCCAAGGAATGTCCGACAAATAGTCTCTCTTTTAGAAGAAGCTCATGCGGCATTACCTGATCGTCCTACAGAACGGTTCCATCGTCAGATGGGCGCGGCATTGGGTTACCATCCTGAAGCGATTGAAGATTATGTTGAAAGGGTTAGACGAAGACAACCGGTCCCCAGGAATAGGCGATGATCAATTTTTGTTTGGGTATTTTTTTGGATTGGATTTTGCCCCAGCACCATTCGATACACGACAGGCAGTGTACCCTACATGGTGTCGAGGAATAGTATCTAAAGGCGAACACTTAAGTTAAGATAAGGCGGGAATCCTGCCCCCCAAAAAAAAGATGACAAACTATTATTTGATTTTACGATAATCCCATAGTAAAATACTTCCTGTGAATCTGATTGACAAACTATCCCCCGTTCGATTTCGAGAACCAAAAGAATTACAGGAAGGGGGTTGTGTTGTTTTTAGAACTAAAGTAATTGTCCCCCGAGCAGGTAGAATTTCTCCTGACAGAATGAGTAGACTTGTCGGCTTTACTCGTGACGCTACTAGTCTTGTTGGTCACTGTGGGGACGGCAGCGCCTTTAATGATTCCCCTACTTCACGAGGACGTAGGCCATCTCCTGCGGTGACGGCGGGTCTTAACGTAGCTCATGCCATAGAACATATCACCTTAACTCTTGCAAAAGTTGATCACGAAGGAGAAGGGGGCGGCCTGACGGTTGGCAGCTTTGGGGATCCAAGACGATTTGGTTTAGAAATTCGCCTCCACAATGCTGGCGCGGTTACTCCGGGGACGGTTACACGAAGAGCAAGGCTTGCATTAGGAGTGGTCAACGACATGATAAGAAGAGGCTAACCTAACTCTGATCTCTCTAAATCAGGTAGCAAATATTGAATCAATACAATATTTGCAATTCTTTTAGCGCCCTCTCGCCAAGACGACACTCGTCTTTTTGTGTTTTCAAATTTTCCCTGGAATGCGAAAAACAACCGATGAGGGGCTTGACAAAACAGGCCTAATGTTATAACGTTGTTATAACATATTTAAAATTTAAATACTAAGTCTATGTTGCAAAAAATAATCCAGGTAGGAAATTCGGCGGCAATAACAATTCCTAAAGATTTCCTAAAAGGAACCACATTGAAAGTTGGCGATCGGGTTTGGGTTGAAACTGACAATGAAGAAAAAACCCTAACTGTTAAAACGGAAAAGGGTAAGGAGGAAACAAAAATAAGCAAGGAATTTGCCGCCTGGACTGAGGCATTCATCAACAGAAATCAGCCCATGTTGGAAGAATTAGCCCGGAAATGAGGTACTTATCATTAGAAGAAGTTATCTTTCTGCACGAGGCGGTTATTTCCAAAACTGGCGGATCTTTTGGGTTAAGAAGTTTATCGGGACTTATTTCTGCTATTGAGAGGCCAAAGGCGGTTTTTGCCGGAAAAGATTTATATCAAACTATCTTTCTCAAGGCGGCGGCGCTGTTTCACTCTTTAGTGTTGAATCATCCATTTGTTGATGGCAACAAAAGAATCGCCATAATCTCCACCGTTCGGTTTCTAAAAATAAACCAAGTAGTTTTAAAGGTGAACGGCAAAGAGCTAATAGAGATATCTTTGCGAGTAGAAAATAAAAAACTTAACCTCAATCAACTCGCTTCCCGGATACGGCGAAGATCTATTATGCGGAATAGAGGTAAGAAATGATCAATGAGATCCAAAGAATTGAGCTTACCAAAGGAACTCCCGACTTCGCCATTTAAGTGACCCAAGAGACGAGTGGAAAAATAAGCGGAGTTACT
>JAHJSD010000093.1 GCA_018830585.1 Patescibacteria group bacterium | reverse complement strand
GAGCTAATAGACAAAACGTGGAGGTAAAACTAACTCTTTTTTCCTAACTAATCGCCTATTCCCAATTTATTAATCTTCTGGTACATTAATCTCATGAAAAAAGATACTGTAAACAATGCAGAAACGTTGCTCAAAAAAGAGGTAAAACAGTCTCCGGAAAACAAAGGTGGTATTGTCTGCGTTGTAATAAAAGCTGGACAATAAACAGATCTGACTTAACGACGAAATCATTAAAAAAACATTTTGTAGAATGGCTGATTGGTAATGAGTCTTTGGTTAATTTAACCAAACAACATCACCACTCACGAAGGACCACCGATCGTCGATTCAGTCAATTTTGGAACAGCTGCCCCAAACCAAGCAAAAATTGCCATGGTGACTCCGGAATACTTGTTTTGGATGCTATCTATCTGTCAGGAAGAAGAGACGCTGTAATGATTGGCAGAAGTCCTGCTTCTGTGTCTCACTGGCTGTTTGCTCATAGAGAGAACTACTGGTCTTGGAAATTGTTTTTCAAGTCAATCAAAGCGCCGGGGGTAATTGTTTGTGATGGTCAAAAGGGAATGTTATCGGCAATTAAGGAAGTATTTCCAGAAACAAAAATACAAAGATGCCATTTCCACGTATTACAGAGAGCAAGGATATCGTTAACCAGAAATCCTAAAACAACAGCGGGAATAAAACTAAATCAGATTATTAAAAAACTAAACAAAACCAGAACCAGAAGGCAAAAAAGAAGATGGATCAGGCTGTTTAACAGATGGAGTAAAAAACACGACAAATATCTCAAAGAGCGAAGTTTTGGAGTTAAACCAAGTGGAAAACAAACTTGGTGGTACAAACACAAACGACTAAGATCTTGCAGAAGCTTGATCAAGAATGCCTTACCTTATCTCTTTACTTACATTGGCCATTACCAAATACCCAGAACCACTAATCACGTCGAGGGAGGAATCAACTCAAGATTAAAAGAGTTGATTTACAGACACAGAGGATTAACGATTCAAAAAAAGAAAGTGATCGCTTCTTATTTTTTCCGGTCAAAACAGACCCAAAAACCTCCACGAAATGTCTATTAGCTCAGAAATGCTGGAAAAAGGCTCAGAACCTGAAAGTGCGGAAGCATTAAAAAAAGTGACCAGGTTTTTAGAAATGGTTTCCGGCAAGGGAGAACTTCCGCCTCGTTTGGTTGGAGTAAGCGAACTTCCCTTGGAAGAAATAAAGACCTTGCTTAAAGAGTCGGGGGCCAATTTGAGAATAGGAGAAGCCGAAGCCACCTCTCTTCGCCATACGCAATTTAGGGAACTAGATCAAGGAAAAGGTCCTGGTGTCGTCGCTGTTTTTGGTCCAGAAAGGGCAGAAGAGTATTTAAGATGGGCGGCGGAAGCCTCCAAAGAGGCAGGAATGCCGAGGTTGCATTATCGGGATAAACCTGTTTTGGAGAGTGCAGATAGAAGTAGGGGATTAATGCACTTTTTAGCCTGGAATGCCGCTGTAGTGACTGGGGTCAAATCTCCCGAAGAAGTGATCGTCGAATTAAACCAGCGGGCATATAACGGCCACCGTGCTAAAAATACCTTGCCTCCTGAAAAATTAGCAATAATGTTTCCCGAAATGAAAAGGGTTACAACTATGGCCTCTTTTCCTCCTGGTATCCTGCCGGAGGCTTTTGCCAAAATTATTGAAAGTGGAGAAAGATAGGACTTTGGGGGTTGATAGCTTTTAAAATCCTCTAAGTAAACAACCCCAGAGGTTAAACACCCCCGGGGTGGGCTTTGACTCCCCGGGGGTGGATCAAGAGCGACTATGCCTATCAACAACCCGGGGGTGAGCTAATTCGACTCGATCCTGGAAATGAAAATCCTAAAAACGATTCAGGATCGTGATTACCTAAACTAAAATCATCCCGCAACCCCGGAGTCCATTTCTCTCTTGTCTGATAAGACTATCAAAAGAATTATTCTTCGAGCGTAGTCGAGAAGAATTGTTCGCGCCGTTTTCTCGACAGGTACTCCACCCCGGGAGTGTAGTACCTAAATACTATCTAATTGTTTATTCTTCGAGCTTGTCGAGAAGATCCCAAAAAAAATGCTCGGCCTTGACCTATTTTCGCGTTCCGTTGCCGGAAGACTATCGTCAGCGCTAATACGTTTCACTTCTGTATTCGGAATGGGAACAGGTGGTTCCATATCGCTCTAAAGACCGAGCAAAGTAAATTATACCAAAATTGCTTTAAGAATCAATATCGGATAAAATATTCTCCAGACAAAGAAAAGACCACCTTACTAAGGTTTTTAAATTGGTCTAAACTAAAAAAATGCCCAAAAGCAAAGGAAGAAAAAAAACAAAATCTAAAAAAATAGTTAAGAAGCGTGAGTTTTGGCAAAAACCCGGGTTTGATCCGAGAAGCGGAAGTAATTTTAGCTCTGGCCAGCTAAGACAGCGGGGAGGTTTTAATAAACGCGTATTCAGCCGGAAAATTTTACCTTAATCTTAACCAGTCAGCTCTTCTTTGGCTCCTGCCTGCCGGTCCCATGCTTCTTTCCTTCCATTTTTTCTGGGCCGCCCGTCGCTTTCGGGTTGGGTTTGCGGTAAAAATCATTCTAAGCTCTGCCCTCCGGGGGTGTTCTGCTAAAACATGTTCTCTGTATCGTTCTGATACTTGGGCGCGGGTAAGATTCCCTTTGACATACCAGTCGCAGCCGCTGTCACCGCAAGCCCATCCTTTGAGACTGGCTGTCCCAGTTTCCAGCCGGCGCATGATATCGGGGTTTTTTTGACCGGAAATAATCTCATCAGCCATTGTTTTGGTTTAATCTTGGCCAAAAGGAGACCACTTATTCTACAAAAAAAGAGTTAAAAGATCAAATTTTATCGGCTGGTTTTAGGATATCATTCCCCGGTTCCGGCGGAAATGATAAAATAAAGAGTTCTGCGAAGATTTTTAAAAATTAGCAACTAAGAATTTTTTGCCCGGTGATTTTCCGACCTCCCTCGGCTTTGGGTCGGGGAGTCGAGAATGCTCGACCGAGCATAGCGAGGGTCGGCATTCGGGGGTCGTCTAATGGTAGGACGATGCGCTCTGAACGCATTAATTGGGGTTCAAGTCCCTGCCCCCGAACAAGTTAGTGGCTTCAAAGAATGGTGCAAAGTGGGGTAGAATTAATATTGGAGTTTTGGTTGCTATAATAATTTAGATGTCTAGAATACTTAACCTGGACTTGTTTGACAGTGAGCGGTTTGAGCAAATTGAAAACCCACTTTTTAAACAGCAAGAGAATTCAAGTTTGTGGGATGAATTGGACGAGATCAGATTTTAACTAATCTGAAAAAATGATAATATACCATCATGACGGATGAAGCTATGAAACAACAGAATACATCTGAAATATCAGTTTCTTACGAAAAACAGGCGGAGTATTATGATGCTATTTATGAGGCACAGGGTAAGGATTACGCAAAAGAATCGGATCAAATACACGCTGTTATTCAGAAACATAAACGTTCATCTGGTAATGAGTTGTTAGATGTGGGTTGCGGAACAGGTGGGCATTTTACATTTTTGAGAAACTGGTACGAAGTAGAGGGCTTAGATATTGATGAGCACATGTTAGGAGTAGCAAGAAAAAGATTTCCTGAAACTTCATTTCATCAGGGCGATATGGTTGAGTTTGATCTGAATAAGCAGTTCGATGTGGTCACTTGCTTATTTAGTGCGATTGGATACACAAAAACACCAGATAACATGCGTAAGGCTGTTAAACAAATGGGCTTACATTTAAAGCCAGGGGGTGTTTTAGTTGTAGAGCCGTGGTTTTCACCAGAACAATGGAAATTGGGAACTCCTCATGCTGTTTTTGTTAATAAACCTGATTTAAAAATTGCTCGTGTAAATATCAGTGATAGAGAGGGTGATGTTTCTATTGTCAATTTTCATTTTCTTGTAGGAACTCAAGGTAAAGTTGAACATTTTACAGAGTTACACGAGCTTGGCTTATTTAAACCAGAGGAATATTTAGAAGCATTTAGACTTGCTAATTTAGAAGTTACTCATGATTCTCAAGGTATAACCGGCAGAGGGCTTTACATAGGTACTAAAGGCAAGTAATTTCTTTCACCTTAAGGGTGTTATATACCTAACACCTCCCGCAGAGCCTGCAAAAAATGACCGGAGGTTTGTTTTTGATCAAACCGACCAGCAAAAAGAACTTGAAAAAATCAAGCATCTGACTTGGGCTTAAAGAGGTGTTGTACTCATAACACCTTTAAGGTGAGAGTTATGCTTTGAAAGTAAAGAAGGCGGAGAAACCACTTTCACAATGACTTTGCCTCTTTCCCCAAAGAGTTATATACTTGATAAGAATTTAGAGACTCAGCCTGATACATTTATGATCGACCAGCAAGCTCTTTCTATTATTGGGTCAATTATAAAAAAACGTATTGACCCGTCCAAATATAAAATTTTTATATTTGGATCCCGAACAAGGCCGCATCATCGCAAGTTTTGTGACGTGGACATCGGAATTATGGGTTCAGAAAACCTTCCCCTGTCAACTCTTCTGCAAATCAAAGAAGATTTAAGCAGTTCGGACATTCCGTATCTGACCGATGTGGTGGATTTTGGAACAGTTTCCGAGGACTTCAAAAAAGAGGCGTTAACTAATATAATAACAATATGACATACACTAACCGCTTAGCAGACCTTAAATTAGCTTTTGACAGACTTAAAGAAGCAATTCCGGAAGTCCAAGACCAACTTGATAAAGACGGAGCGATTCAAAGGTTTGAATTTGTTTTTGAGCTGATCTGGAAAACGTTGAAGGATTATGCTGAAGACAAAGGCAGGCTTGATGTTGCCAGTCCCAAGGACACATTTCGAGTAGCGGCAGATCTTGGTGTGATAGACGATCCCTTAGTTTGGTTTGATTTCATCAAAAGTAGAAATGAAGCTGCTCATCTTTACAACGAACAAAAAGCAGATGAAATTTATTCAAAAATACCCGGTTTTATCAGTGCTGTCGAAAATTTGTTACTAAAAATTTCTAAAACGTGATCTCACCTTAAGGGTGTTATATCCTTGACACCTCCCGCAGAGCCTGCTAAAAATGACCGGAAATTTGTTTTTAACACTCTTAGGGGGGCCCTTTTTATGAAAATCAAATGTTCTCAGTGCGGTCTTTGCTGCCGTTTGTTCTTGGTAACTTTAAACGAAGAAGAATACCGGTCAGGCAAATACAGAACTCAGTTTGAGGAGTTTGGCTTGATTAAAGATTTTCACAAAGCAGTTGCCTGTGGGGCAAGCACTCTCAAAGAGAAAGAAGATGGCAGCTGTCCCTATCTTAAGGGAAACAAATGTTCTATTCATCAAATCAGGCCTCAAGCTTGCTGGGAGTTTTTTTGCGCCTCGAAGTCGAAAAAGTTCAGAAAAATGATTGAGCAGATTAAAAAGAAGCGAGACAAATTGTCCGCTTCCGAAGCTGGAACGTTCTTTTCTTAACCGCTAAAACCTTAAACCTAATTCTTTTAATTTCCTCTAAATTCCTCTAACCTCCTCTAATTTCCCCTTTGTCTTTCGAGCGAAGTTGCTCCTCCGAGGTGGGCTTTGCCTGCCCGCCAATAGCTGAGCCTCTAGGCGATGCGGGCGGGGCTCCTCGGATGCCTGCCTGCCGGCAGGCAGGGTGTAACGAAGCGAGATTTTGACT
The DNA here is from genome assembly GCA_018830585.1 of Patescibacteria group bacterium. Classification (GTDB taxonomy): domain Bacteria; phylum Patescibacteriota; class Microgenomatia; order UBA12405; family JAHJSD01; genus JAHJSD01. The sequence goes on along the minus strand of JAHJSD010000093.1, from coordinate 19,580 downwards.
TTTAATTTCCCCTATTCTTTCTTTAATTCTCCCGGATCTCCCCAACTTCCTTTATCTCCCCTATGTTTCAGAACCGCCAAAACCTTAAACCCAAAACCCGGTCTCTCGTTTTACGCAGACAGACTGTTTTTTTGGATCCTTCGGCGCTGACCTTCGCTGGATATCTTTTTTCTAAGGCGGACGCTTTGCGGGGTAATTTCCATTAATTCGTCAGACTCGATAGAGCCAAGACCCTTTTCTAAGGTTATCTCGGTTGGAGGAGTAAGCTGAATGGCATAATCCGAAATTTGGGAACGCATGTTTGTCAGTTTTTTTCCTTTGCAAACATTAATGGCGATACTGTCGTCTTTTGAACTTCTTCCGATAATCATCCCTTCGTAAACCATTACCCCCGGGCCGATAAAAGTAATCCCTCTTTCCTGCGCTGAACGCAGCCCATATGAAAGCGCCTTGCCCTCTTGGGAGGCGACCAGCGCGCCGGTTCTTGATTTTTGGATCGGTCTGCCTATGGGCTGATAATCAATAACTTGTGAATTAAATACCAGCGCCCCTCTGGTTTGTGTTACCAAAAGACTTCTTAGACCAATCAAGGCGCGGGTCGGCAGGTGATAAACAAATTCAATTTCGCGATCGTTAATCGGTGTCGCGCTTACTAAGGTCGCGTATCTTTTACCTAATTCTTGACTGATAACACCTACATGTTCCTTCGGAACAATAATGTCTAATTCCTCAACCGGTTCACTTTTTACACCATCTATTTCCTTTATAATCACCTCAGGTTTTTCTACTTCTAACTCGTAACCGTCACGGCGAAGTTCTTCTAAAAAAACGGCCAAATGAAGCTCTCCTCTTCCGGCTACTTCAAATTTGCCGTCGCCGCTATTTTTAAGATGCAGGCTTAGGTTCTTTTCTATCTCGCGGTTGAGCCTTTCTTCTATCTGGCGGCTGGTGGAGAATTCTCCTTCACGACCTGAAAAAGGAGAGGCGTTAGGTCTAATCGTTATATGTAAAGTAGGTTCGCTGATTTTCATCGCCGGAAGCGCCTCCGTCTCGCCCAAATCGGCAATGGTATCACCAATCTTGGCATCGCCAATCCCGGCTATGGCGACGATATTGCCTGAAACGGCAGATGATACTTCCTTTTTAGCAAGACCTTCGGAAACAAAGACCTTTTCAACAAGATAACTGCTCTTTGGTTTCTGGAGAAGGGTTATTTTTTGTCCTTTTTTAACAGTTCCTTGATAAATTCGTCCGATTAATATTCTGCCTAAATGATTATTATATTCAAACGAAGAGACCAGCATCTTAAATTTTTCGTCATCATTTGATTTAGGGGTAGGAACAAAGTCAACAATTTTTCTAAGCAGCGGGCTGACATCCGCGTTTATGTTGAAGTCCTCGGGTAAATCTTCAAACACTTTTCCGTCTCTGCCGACAGAATAAAGCATCTGGAAATTAAGTTGTTCCTCGTTTCCGGCAAGGTCCAAGAAAAGATTTTCGGTCTTTTTAACAACATAGGGAATTCTGGCATACTGCTTATCTATTTTATTGATGACAACAATAATTTTTAAACCGAGTTCTAAGGCTTTTCTAAGTACGAAACGGGTTTGCGGCATTGGACCCTCCTGGGCGTCGATTATCAGAAGCGCCCCGTCAGCCATGCCCAAAGTGCGTTCGACTTCGCCTGAAAAATCTGCGTGTCCGGGAGTGTCAATAATATTTATCTTGACGCCTTCAAAATTGATGGCGCAGTTTTTGGCGACAATAGTAATGCCGCGCTCTTTTTCCTGATCATTGCTATCGAGAATCCGCTCTTCTCCCATCTCCTCCTGATTATCCCGAAACACATGGGTCTGTTTTAGCAACGCATCAATCAAAGTGGTTTTGCCATGATCTACATGGGCAATCACGGCCACGTTTCTTATCTTTTTCATGTTTGAAATTAAAAAAACCCTCCTTAAAGAGGAGGAGAGAGTATTGTACCAGTTTATGTTGATAATTCATATTGTTATACTTTTTAGGCACACTAACCTAACCAACTTGCTCCAGGCGCAAGAACACCCTCGCGGCGGCGAAGCAGGATAGTATCACACTATCACACACCCGGTGCTATCACACACCCGGCTATCACACACCCGGTGTGTGATAGGTAGACACATCGGGAATTAATCCGATCTCGTTAAACACCCCCGGGGTGAGTTTTGGCTCCCCGGGGGTGGGTTATTCGATCCTGGAAGTGAAAATCTTAAAACGATCCAGGATCGTGATGGTCCAAGCTAAACGGCGGGGTGGTGGGGAAATCCCTGCCTGCCCGCCTCGTTGAGCGGTCGAAGCGGGCCGGTTTACTTGCAGGAGCGATATGATAGACACCTATTTTCCCTATTTGTCTTATTAGCCTTGCCCTTCTTGTTTTAGAGACAAAATTAAGGTATAATTACATTCAGAAAAGCCTATAAGGAAGGAAAGTTAAAAGCTTTTTTAAAGTAATAAAAACAAATTAAGTAAATTTTTTAAGATTAGGAAATGGATAGGCAGGGCTTTTCTTCACAATCACCCTTTTAAAGGCTCCTTCTTTTGTCTATCCAGGTTCGCAAAAAGATTTTTGACGGAGGCCTTTGATGATTTCGGGAAGTCTAAACGGGGTAGCAGTCATTGGCAATCTATGTAAAGAACATAGGACTACTTCCATTAATAGCGGAACCTCGAAAGGATATTCGATAACTAAGGTTTATTGGGGAAAAGAAAATGAAAAAGAATAAACAAACTCGAGGCAAGACGTTCAGGGTTGGCGATAAGATTATTGATGCCGGTCAGGTTTATAGGATTTTTAAAATTGAGGAGAAAGAAGATGCCAAGAATGGAATAGAAAAAGTTATCTATTTTAGGCTCTATTATAAAACCGAGCGGAATAGAAATCTGGTTTGCTCTATTCCGGTCAAAAATATTGATTTAGCCTGTATTAGAAAACCAATTTCTAAGGATAAAATGAAGAAATTACTGAAAAAGCTTTCAGAAAAAGAAGCTAAAAAAGAGCCGGTTAATCCAACTTGGGCTAAAGAGCAACTGAGGTTAAACAGAGTGGGCGCAACAGCTAGAATTTTAAAAAGACTTTCATTAGAGAAACAAGACGAGTCAACAAATTTTACCGGTAACAATCAAAATTTATTGGATCTTTCTATCGAACGATTGGTGGAAGAAATAGCCTTTGTTCTTGGTATTTCCGTTGCCCAGGCGAGCGAGAAAATAAAAAAAGCCTTGTGGAAAGGAAGCAGCGTTTCCACACCCGATGCGGGTTTGTAATTTGTTTGTTTTTGCAGTGTTAGATTCTCTTGGAATATTTTTGATTTTTATCCTTCGAGCTCCTTCGAGCGCATTACAATCCTGAGCCTTTGTCGAAGGAGTCGAGAAGAATTGTTTTCAACAAGCCTTTGACCTCGAGTCATTCGACAGTGAGCTCATGACAGTTGAACTGCTCAGGCCGAGGGGTTGCTACACCTGGCGCGCAGTACCAAAACAGACCATAGTTTTTAAGATGAAGCCTCGTTAACCCTAACCCTAAATTGGTTCAACTGTTTGATATACTCACAAGATGACTCCATACGAATTTCTCCCATACGACGTTTCTTTCCCGAAACTTTTTGAAAAAGAAGAAAAAAGACTCAGAAGTATCTTGGGTGATCAACCGGTGATCGAACACTTCGGCAGTTCTGCTGTTCCCGGACTTGGCGGAAAAGGATTTATAGATATCTATATCGCTGTTCCTAAAGAAGATCTGAAAGCCGTTTCGGAAAAGTTACAAACAGGGACAGGATATGAATACAAGAAAGATGCCGGAGTAGAGGGCGAAAGATTGTTTCACAAAATTAATATTCCTGATGAGACCGGGAGAGAAAGAACTTACCACACCCACGTGACTTATTTAGGCAATCAAAATTTTAGAGAGTGTATTGCTTTAAGAGATTATTTGCGGGCCCATCCTGATGAGGCCCAAAGATACGCTGACGTAAAAATAATTGCCGCGGAAGAAGCAAATGAAGAAAGTGATGGACGGCTTGCTAAAGAAAAATACTTGGAAGTTAAGGGCGAAATAATAAGAGAGATGATTCAAAAAGCGCTTGAAGAATTTCCGAATGCGGGAAGGTAGCGGTGGCTGTTAAAATTTTAAAGAGACTGGAATTCTATCCTTCGACTGCGCTTAGGACTATAGTTCCCCGACTGCGCTCAGGACAAGTAGTTCGGCAAGTTTGTATTGAGCAACGCCAAAGTGATTATCGTAAATTTATGGTTTGCAAAACAAAATTAAATTGATAAAATAACGGATAATATTGGCATTAAAACAAATATAAAAGAGCAAATTATGGTTCAAAAAGAAGCAATAGTTTTAAGAGGCCCCGGGAATTATACCACTCTTCGGGTTAACTGTGTTGCTTTTTCTGAGGATGCGCCTTCTACAGACCCGACCGTCGATCCGGTGATAATAGCTCCCTATTGTCATCATTCTGACAAGGGTGGTCCCAGAAACGGTTGTGATTTTGTAAGATCTGACGGAACCGTGAATTTAGAGGTAAAATGTGGATCTCGAATTCCTCTCGGCACTTCTGAGGCCGAAGAATGGACCAGGCTTCACCGAAGGAGGGTAGAAGAAGAGGAATTGCCGTTTTAAACTTTAACCGTAATAAGGGATACTAAACACACCTTTCGGGAGTATTGGCAGGGATGAGAAGTTTTCCTCTTCGGGCCTGGACCTCAGAGCCAAAGGCCTGAGCAGAATCGAAGGGAATCCCGGTTGAACAGTTAAGATTGTTGTAAATTGACAGAATAATTTATAAAATGCTGTTTATCTATGGCAAAGGCGCAAAATAAAGAAAAACCCGAAGAGGACAAAAAAAGAACTCGACAGACATTATGGGACTTATTAGGAATAAGCGCTGACATAATACAAATATAGCGCCCGCAAAACAAATTTACCACATTTTTAAGCCTGAAACACTGAAAGTTTGATTTGCGATTGCTATAGGTGAATTCTTTGACTCTGTTGTAAAACCAGCTTTAGCTAAAGCGGCGATTGTTACCGCTTTGGCTGGCGCAACTATAGTTGTGGGAGGAAAAATAATACGTGAAAATCATCTATTTCAAGAAAAAAATACCAATACAGAGAAAGCGGTAACAATTGTGGCGGAGGAGATACCCCCGGCCGCTCCGGAGACGGTTACGCCCGCTCCAATTATGTCAGCCATAGCGGTAGATAATGGGTGGGGGCACTTTGGGAGGATTTTTGACGGGTCGCCGGGACCAGACTCAAACTCAATACTGGACCCGAAAACCGTAGTCCTCTATCTATTTATTCACAATACGGGAGCAAAAGCGGATCTTTTAATGGGTAGCGCCTCGGAGGTATGCAGCAGTATTACCATAAATGATATGAATATTCAGGGTGGTCCCGGAAGTGATGTTATCTCCAATGTGGTTATTCCTGCCGACGGTACTGTTGAACTAAAATTTAATGGGGTTAGAATGGTTTGCAACGGCGCTCACGGAGTTAACTTGGGTGACCGGGTACCAATGACACTTTTCTTCGATGAATACGGTGAAGTACCCGCCACAATTGAAATTCGTGATACGCCGGCATAGTCGCCCATGGTTATTCCAAGAAAGCGAAAACTCCGATGTCACGTCGGGGCGCGCAAGGCGGATCAATCCCGTCGCTGCGGGACTACGGGTATAAGCCCATGTGTATTTTATTTTGTCTACATTCTCCGTACCTCTTCCAACACGCTTTACGTCGGCCAGACAAATAATTTGGAAAAAAGACTTAAAGAACACAAGAAAAAATCCCCAAGATCAGCAAAATATCTAAGATACTTCACCTCATCTGAGCTTGTCTATTACGAAAAGTGTCTAACAAGAAAAGAATCGATGCAAAGAGAGGCCCAATTAAAACGTTGGCCGAAAGCCAAGAAGGAGTCTTTAATGGGTGGGACGAAGCGAAGTTTCAACTTTTAAATTCTTCTAATCTCCTCTAATCTCCTTTAATTTCCCCAAATCTCCCCAATTTCCTTGATCTCCCTTTTACCCCCTTTTTTTATACATGAACCAAGAAAACCTGCCTGCCCTCCATTTCGGCGGGTAAACCGGCAGGCAGGCCATGGTCCCTTTGGGATTAGCCCGTGGATGAATTGGTTTTCTGGTTTTGGTATGTTCGCCCCAACGGGGCGTTTGAATTGGTGCCGTAGGTTATACCCGTGGGGCTCCATTTTTCGAGCGTGGTGGCGGACGGCGCGCGACGCACGGCCGAGGTGGGTTATGATCCTGAGCGCAGTTACTCCTCCGAGGTGGCCGAATGGACTCCTCGGAGGTGAGACACAAGCGTCGGGGGCTTTCTGGTGCTGGGGCAAGATTTCAACTTTTGATTAATTCAATGTTTTTTGTTATTCTAGTCCGTGTCGCCGCGTTTTATCTTTGTTTCCGGTGGGGTAATTTCTGGACTAGGGAAGGGAATTACGGCTGCTTCTGTTGGTCTTCTTTTAAAGTCCCAAGGAGTTTCTGTGCTTCCGGTCAAGTGTGACATGTATCTTAATATTGATGCCGGGACGATGAACCCCCTGGAACATGGAGAAATTTTTGTGACTGATGATGGTACCGAAAGTGATCAAGATTTGGGCCACTACGAACGCTTTTTAGGAATCACTCTTTCTTCTCGAAACTATATCACCGCAGGCCAGGTTTATCAGACCGTTTTGGCCAAGGAAAGGGCCTTGGCTTATGGAGGAAAATGTGTTGAGGCCTATTTTAGTGTGCCCCAAGAGATTATGGAACGATTAGAAAAATTAGGTCAAAAATCAGAGGTAGTAATTATCGAGTTTGGGGGAACCGTGGGCGAATATCAGAATATACTTTTTTTTGAAGCGGCCAGGCGAATGAAGATTAAATACAAAGAGGCAGTGCTCTTTATCCATGTTGGCTATTTGCCAACGCCTTCCTTTTTGGGAGAGATGAAAACCAAGCCCTTGCAAATGTCAATTCAACAATTAAACGGATTAGGAATCCAGCCGGATATTATTGTTTGCCGCTCCCGAAAGAAAATCGACCAACGACGAAAAGAAAAAATCAGTTTGGCTGCGGCTTTGGAACCTAGAGATATTTTTGCTAATCCTGATTTAGAGTTAACCTACAAAGTTCCTTTGGTTTTGGAAGAACAGAAATTAACTAAAAGAATCTTAACGAAACTTGGATTAAAAGAAAAAAGAAAAGACCTCCTTTCTTGGAGAGGGTTAGTTAAAAAAATAGAGAAGATTCAAAAAAAGGTTAAAATCGGGATTGTCGGGAAATATTATACTTCGGGCGGTTTTACCCTTAAAGATTCTTATGTTAGTGTCATCGAGGCGGTTAAACATGCCGCTTGGGCGAACGGGGTTAGGCCGGAAACCGTTTGGTTTGACAGTCAAAAATTAGAAAAGGAGAAAAATTTTCAAAGCTTGTTGGCCGTGGATGGGATTATTATTCCCCAAGGGTGGGGAAGTCGAGGCGTCGAGGGTAAAATTAAGGCAGTCCGGTTGGCCCGAGAAAATAAAATTCCCTATTTAGGACTTTGTTTTGGAATGCAGATGGCCGTGATTGAATTTGCTCGGAACGTTTTAGGACTTAAAGGGGCCAATTCCACTGAAGTTGATTCCCAAACTCCCCATCCGGTCATCCATATTATGTCTGACCAGAAAAAGTACTTGGAAAAACACCAATACGGTGGAACCATCAGACTGGGTGCTTGGAAATGCCGGGTTTTGGCCAGGACTAAGCTTTCTCAGGCCTATGGCAAGGCGGGTATCATTAGCGAGCGCCACCGTCACCGTTATGAGTTTAATAATCACTATCGGGAAAAATTTGAAAAAGGAGGTCTGAAAATCAGCGGAGTTTCTCCTGATAGAAAGTTGGTCGAGGCGGTAGAGATTTCTGACCATCCGTTTTTTGTTGGCACACAGTTTCATCCTGAGTACAAATCTCGTTTTTTGTCACCCCACCGGCTATTTCTTGCCTTTATCAAAGCAACTATCCATAAAAAAACTCGCTGAAACGAAATTTCCCCTCTAATCTTAAGTCGAGCATCAGCTTAAGGAAAATGACCATGAGGGAAAGATTATAAACCCTGAGCGAGCTTGGCGAGTCGAAGGGGACTCTCCGCTCAAAAACTCTCCCGGAGTGAGCTTTGCTTGCCCGCCAATAGCTGAGCCTTTAGGTGATGCGGGCGGGATTCTCCGGGAGAGTTTTGGTTTTCCCTTCGGAGTGACCCTATGAGTAATCGAGCCAGAGCCGTGACGAAGCGAAGTTTTAACTTTTAATTTTCCCCAATCTCCCCAATTTCCCTTATCCTCCCTTTTCAACTTTTCCTTCGGGGAGTGGCCCTGAGCGAAGTTACTCCTCCGAGTTAGCCTAAATTGCGGTAAGATACGGGTAGTAGTTGTTAAGTTTCTCTGATGACGCAATTTAAGCCAAAACCTCTAAAATTATTTGCCCCAAAACCCGCCGCCGGAATTCTTAAATTTTGCGCTAATGGTTTTAGGTACTCCACCCCCGGTGTGTAGTACCTATCTCAAAGTGCCAGCCGCCTCTTTCTCCGTCATTCCGAGCGATAAAACTCGATCCTGGATCGTGACCCCCCTTATTTCCCCTGTTATCCCGATGTTTCCCCATCATCCTAATCCCGAGCAGTTCGACGAGTTTACCCTGAGTGAGCCGAAGGGCTCACTGTTGAACTTGTCGAGGGATTTATAACCCTGAGCCTGTCGAAGGAGTCGAGAAGAATTTGTTAAAAAAGATAGGTTCTCGACAAGTCTTTGATCCCGAATTCGAGCTGCGAGATTTGAACGATGAAAATAAAAAAAGTTTTCCGCGCCCGATGTGGTTCTTAATGCTTCTCTGTTATAATGTTCTCAATTGCCGACTCCCAAATTTAGGGAAAAATATGCATAAATTATAACCCCTTCGACTGGTTCGACAAGGCTCACCACAAGTGCACTTAAGGTTACAACCATCGGATTTAAAAAATAATGAATAAATACAAGCAACGACAGGGAAATTTATACCAAAACGGCTTAGAAAAACCCTTTAGTATCAGCCGTTCTAAAATCGATTTGTTTTTACAGTGCCCAAGATGTTTTTATCTTGACCGCCGCTTGGGTTTGGGTCGGCCAAGCATGCCCGGATGGGCGTTGAATTCGGCGGTAGATGCTTTATTGAAAAAAGAATTTGACTTGCTTCGTAAAAAAGGTGAACAACACGAACTAATGAAGCAATATAAGATTGACGCTGTTCCCTTTCCCCATCCGGATATCGAAGAATGGCGAAATAATTTTGTCGGCAAACAATATCTTCACGAAAGCACTAACCTTTTAATCTTTGGTGCGGTAGATGATGTTTGGGTCAACAAAAAAGACGAATTACTAATTGTTGACTACAAAGCCACCAGCACCACTAAAGAGATTTCTTTGGAAGATGAGTATAAGCAAGGCTATAAAAGACAAATGGAAATTTACCAATGGATTTTTAGGAAGAGTGGTTTTAAAGTTTCTCAGGTTGGTTATTTTGTCTTTGCCAACGCTGATAAAAATTTACCAAAATTTGACGGCAAGCTGAATTTTGAAGTAACCCTGATCCTTTATAAAGGTGACGATTCTTGGGTCGGACCGACTATTTTTGCAATAAAAAAATGTTTGGATTCAGACAAAATTCCCGATGCCGATCCGGATTGCGAGTTTTGTCAATACCGTCGGCTTATTAAAGACCAAGAATGATTAATATTTTTGAAAAACAATTTGATAATTTAGCCAACAAAATTAAATTTCGTTGGAAGAATCTAACTTCGAGATTAAAAGCGTATTTTAAAAAACTGCTCTTTCCCCTTTACCTTTTCCCATTCAAACTGTTGACCTACACAGTTTATTACTTAGTTAAGTTTTTAATCAAATTAATCTTTGCTTTTATCGGACTTATCGTTGACTGTATCGTTTACCCCTTTAAGGGCTTAAAGAATTTTCTTAAATCAATCTTTATTGTTGGAGTAATCTTATATCTATTCGCTTCGCTTTTTGTAATCGGTGATTATCTGACCAAACAATACGGTTGGTGGGGAAAGTTTCTTTGTTCAGTTGGGGTTCGGGAAAAACTGCAAGACTCGGTGGTGAGAATAGTTGGCGGCTACTCTGAAGGGTCAGGATTTTTTGTTGCCGATAATCAGATCTTGACCAACTTCCATGTTATCGCCGATGAACCAAGTCCTAAAGTGATTTTTCCTGACGGCAGTTTTGTGACGCCTGTAAAAATAACCGGTGATAAAGATGCGGATTTGGCAATTCTTTTTATTGAAGAAAACCATCCTGACAAGGTTTTAGAATTCCTCGAGCCTTATGGACTGCTTGAGGAGGAACCGTTAATTTCAGCGGGATACCCTCTTGGAACCGATCTTTCCGGAGAAGCAACCGTAGTTAAGGGCAACTTTATTACCTTTAGACAATCCAGGTATTACCCGGTTGCTTATGTCCACACCACCATAAATCTAGTTGAGGGTATGAGCGGGGGACCCCTGGTGGACCAATGCGGCTATGTTGTCGGTGTTAATACAATGGATCTTTCCGGCATGTCTCTTTTTGTATCGGCAGACGAAGTCCAGAGGTTAATCCCTGCTTTTACTGATCAGGAAATTGCAAAAATTGAAGTTAATCCCTCAATCTCACCCGAAGAAGCAGTTCGCGCTTTTTACACCTATCTTAAAGCAAGAAGAATGAGGGATGGTTTTAATTTACTGAGCAAGGAGTATCTTGAAAAAACCAACTTTGAGGAATGGACTAATAGATTTACCGATATTTTAGATGTTCAAATTTTTGTATCTAAATTAGATGAGGAAGCGGATGATATTGTTTTTGTGAAATTTGCCACTAAAAACTGGAATCAGGGTGAGGTCGATTATCACTATTACGAGGGCACCTGGCAAACGGTGTTGGAAGACGGGGTTTATAAAATGCTCAAAAGCAAGATTTTAGAAGTAGGAGATCCTGGTTGGGATTGGTTTTATGAATAAGTCTTGTGAGTCTTTTCTGCTTTCTCAATGGTTTTTCTAAGCCAGTCCGGATATCTTTCGTCACTAACTATTTCTATGGCACTTCTCCATTCAAAACCGGAGTGTTCCTCACTCAGTTTAACTTCTTCTTGTTCGGTAGTGCACAAAAAATCAATTCCGGTCAGTTGAAAATCTTTATTCTTTTTGGCAAATGTCCAGGCATTAAACACTTGTTGAGCGGTGACATCAAGCCCTGTTTCCTCCTTTGCCTCTCTGATTACCGCTTCTTCAAGTTTCTCCCCGAATTCCATTCTCCCGCCAGGCATATCAAAGGTATTGGGATTAATATCCTCAATGTCATTTTTTTTCAATACTAAGTATTTTTTCAATTTAGTATTGAAAATGATTGCTTTGGTTGCGACCCTAAAATCTGGCATGGTGTTATTCTACCAAACTGGACTCCAAAACTTAGTACCTTAGCACCTTTCAGGTGCAGCGGATACTGCACCCTGGGGTTATGGTTGTTCATCCTAAGTTTTCTTTTCTCCACTTACAAATAGTTTAGTATCCTAAATTGTTCAGAAGTTGTCTTGAAAAGTCCTGTCCCAGCTTCAGAGAATGACGGAAAGGGCTCTGACCAAAGAGATTGGTGACAGAGCCTATTTGGAACAACCCAATTTATATGAGTGAAACAGCTGAAACAGTAGTAATCTCCAAAAGATTTAGGCTTTCTATGCAAGAGTTCGCGCAGAAGCGTCTATCTGTCGTAAAAGAAGAAGAACTTGCGTTCTATAGCATAAAACGATTATAATACCGACGATAGTTTATTGTTAAAATCGGAAGGATGCAATGATTGGGAAGTTAGTAGAAGTAGTAAAAGTTAGGCGGACTCAATTTGAGGCAGGAGCGAAGTTGGGAGAACGGATAGTAATAGGTGAATTTGAGCTTCTAGAAATTGTTATGGAAGCGCAAAGGCGGCGGCAGCCTGAATCCGGATGGTCTCCAGCAAGGATCGACAGGGAGGATGAGTGGGAGGCTGCTGAAAAGAACAGAATAAGGGAAAGCCTGGCTACCTCAAGGGGTCAGGTGGTTTTGGTCCCTCCGCAGTCCCTAGATGTTGTTCCGCGATCATTGAGGCCTTTGTGGGGGGAGCACTTGGTGCGTCAACGTAGGCGTGGGTATCAAGAGGGCAGATCTGGGATTCAAGCAATAATTGAGAGCTTCTGGTAAGATTAACTAACTTTCCCCTCCGCGCTAAGCTGTAATCACCATTTAGTTCATTTAGGGCCAGGAGCAGACTCTTCGTATTCTTACGGAAAAACGCCAAGATTTTCTTGTTCCGAGAAAGTGAAAACCCTGACCCTATAGCCCACCCCGTCATCCTGATCTCCTTCAGGGAGAGAAGGATCCCTTAATCTCTGGCAATTTGCTCTTTGGGGCCGGCAAGTTTCCCTTCGCTAAAATTCGATCCACTTTATCCACTTTATCCACTTCCGAATTGTCCCAGGTATGCCATATCGGGACACACGTTCCTGGCAACGTCCTTTTTATATTGTCTCGTTTGTTTTATCTGCCCCTGGCGAGATAAGCTTCCCCCCTAACCCACCCCCGGGGTGGGTTAGGTTGACACCTAGGGAATTAATTCAACTCTATGGAGGTTTCCCAACACTTTAGCCATTTAACAATTTATTCTTCGAGCGAAGCATGGCGGAGTCGAGAAGTGAATTAGTTTGTCTATGGTCTTGTGCCTTAGAGACGTTAGTCTACCTACACCCCCGGTGTTTTCAAACTTTCCGCCCGGCAAAGAAACAATTATAATAAAGTATGGAAGGGGAAATCTTATCACCGGCAACTCTCTCTTTAGCGTCGGGACAGGCAACAAACTGGGAAAAAATTTCTCCGGAGGAGCTCAAGGGCTACAAGCATATTCAAGAAGGTGTCGGTTTGGTAAAGGGCGGCCGGCACAAGCAGGCAATTGACCATTTTCGTAAAAAAGAAGCTGACGGGATCGGGTTCACTGTTTCCAGGGGAGCTGATCGGTTTTTGGACAAACCTCCAGGTTCTCTTGAAGAGGCTGTTTCTATCGCCAATTTTGCTGCTTTTCGGTCAACCTGTTCTATTGAACCGGGAAAAAGAATTAGCCTTTCCGGAATCGATACTAATTATCAATATCCTGCCAATATCCACCAAGTTAGGTTAGAGAGAGAAATTGCTTTAGTCCATCTTGAAGAATGGCTTCACGCTTTGCAATTTTATACCGGAAAATCTCTGATGGGTTATCAGGACCCTGAAGTTGATGTTGCCGCTTTTATGGTTGATCAGGGAATCCCATTAACCCCGGCTTTTTTGCTCAGATATGATCGCGGCAGTCAGTTGTACCAGAAAGAGGGAGTAGACGATACCTTAACTGCCAGACCCGCTTTCAGAAAAGGCACTTTTGTCAGGGTGCCAAGAAGTGATGGCACAGTTAGAGAAAATTGGCAAATAACCAAATTTGATAACCAGAATGGTAGGGTCGTCGTTCGGGATACGCGAGGAATTTACGAAAAGAGTTTTAAAAGGGAGGAACTTTTCGCCTATAACGAAACCGGAGTTTACCCTTTTGCCCAGGTAACCACTATTTTAGAATTGTTCGCCCGGCTTGATCAGCTCGGGTCGGTTGCCGGTTCAAAAGAAAGGTATTCGGCTAAAGCTTTAAAAAGGTTAATTAATCAGGTTAGAGGGGGAAGATCACCAATAGAGATCCTTCCCCGTTCGGGAGGGTTGAGACAAACTGTTGAGATGTTAATTGGCAATCAAGTATAAGAACAAGATAGACTTAACTAAAAGCCACCCCCGCTCTTGCCAAACTGCTCTGTGAGTTGCCCGTTTCCGGATTGTCCCGGATTGTGTCTTTCAAGGAAATTGTTTTATTCTAAGAAAGCGAAAACCGTCAATTTCTCCTCCGAGGTGAAATTGAGGTATCACACACCGGGTGTGTGATAGGTTGACACCTCAGGAATTATTTCGATCCCGGAAAAGAAAATCTGAAAACGATCCGGGATTGTGATTATCCAAAGTAAGCGGGGCGAGCAGACAGGGGTCCTTCGTCATCATCCGCCTCCGCCAGTTGGCGGATGGCGGATCAGGATGACTTTGCCTACTCCAACTTTCGTTTTTTGCTTTCAGCTTTTAACTATCTTCTGACTGTTTCACTGTTCGCTGTCCCCTAATTACCTATGAACCGAGGCGCCCTCGACATGGTACTAAGATAATTATTCTTCGAGCGCATTATAATCCTGAGCCTTTGTCGAAGGAGTCGAGAAGAAGAACTCTTTAGGTTGTGTCGAGAAGAATTGTTTACACCAAGTTTTCGATCAAGTCGGATTCTGTTCTCGACAAGCTTTTGACCCCGAGCTCAGGTAGAGAGGTTACAATCCTGAACTTGTCGAGGGGCTCGAACGATAAAACCTTTTATTTATGTTAAAATGGGCCATTCTTAGAATGAAAGTTTCCAAAAAAACCGCCCGCCGTTATCTTTTAGCAAAACATTTCTTATTACCACCCAAAAGCCTTTCCGGCATTAAAGGGATAGACACTGTTTTTAAATCGCTTCATTCGATCCAGTTTGATCCTCAAAACCCTTGCGGCAACAATGTTGATTTGGTTTTGCAGTCCAGAGTCAAAAATATTCATCCTCTGGACTATCATCGCTGGCTTTACCGCCAAAGAAAGGGAATAGAGTGTTTAGACAAAGAGCTTTGTCTTGTTCCGATAGAAGATTTTTGTCTTTGCCGAAGAGTTTATTCAAATCAGAGGACGGACCGTTTTATTGAGGAAAACAAAAAGAAATTGGAAAAATTGGTTAAAAAAATATCGGAAAACGGCGAGCTTTCTTCCTCCCGGATAAACAACCCAAAGAAAGTGGATTGTTTTTGGGGTAACCCCAGATGGGGCAAAGCGGCGCTTGATGTTCTTTGGAGAACCGGCCGGTTGGTGATTTCAAAGCGGGAAAAAGGGAGAAAATATTTCGATCTGCCGGATAAATTATACGGAGCAAAATTTAACTGGCCGGACGGCTATTTGCCCGACGAGGAACGGGTAATCCGCCGGGTTGAAAGTGTCGGCATTTTACCAAAAACGGGAACCGGACAGGGTTGGTTAGGAATGGGTAAAGGACAGCAAATCGCGCCGATTGTTGACGAGCTTCTAAAAAAAGGAATTCTGAAAGAGCTATCGATAGACGGTGTTAATAAAAAATATCTTATTTCTTCGGTGGAGAAGCATTTTTTTCAAGAAATAAAAAAGATGAAAACAATCGCCGAATTCTCTTTTTTGGCTCCTTTGGACAACCTTCTTTGGGACAGAAACACTATCCGCGATCTTTTTGACTTTGACTACAAATGGGAGGTTTATACCCCCAAAGTTCAGAGGAGGTATGGTCATTACACCCTGCCGGTCTTGTACGGTGATAGATTTGTTGCCAGAATCGAGCCGAGGTTAGTTGGGGAAATTTTGGAAATCAAAGGCTTGTGGTTAGAACCTTCCTTTTTCTGGGATAAAAAATCGCTGGCCGCTTTTTATGATTGTCTTAACCGGTTTTGCCGTTATCTTAAAAACAGCTCGGTCAATTGGTTGTGTGACAAACCGGATTGACTTTGTCTTGTTGTATAATCAATGCGGCATGAGGACCAAAAAATTTACTATTCTTCATTCCAACGATATGCACGGCGACTTTTTAGCCGAAGTGGCTGGGGAAAAGGGTAATCTGATCGGTGGCTTGGCCTTGCTTTCCGGTTACATCAACCGGGTCAGAAAAGAAGAAGAAAACGTTCTTTACCTTACCTTATCTCCGGCGATATGGTCCAGGGCTCGCTGATTGATGCTGAATACAAAGGCATTTCCACTATGGAGATCATGAACTACTTATCTCCGGACGTGGTTGCTTTGGGTAACCATGAATTCGACTACGGTTTGCCCCACTTGCTTTTTTTGGAAAAAATGGCCAATTTCCCAATAGTCAACGCCAACTTGTATATCAAAAAATATTATAAAAGGCTGATGAATCCTTATTTAATTGTCAACAAAGCCGGGTTTGATATCCTGTTTACCGGCATTATCACCGAAAAAGTGATGGACGCGATCAGTCTGGGCAAATTAGTGGGTAGTTTTATCAGCTTGGAGGAAGCCACCCAGGAGGTGGGCAAGATCTGCAACGCCTACAAAAACGACGATATTGACCTGACTATTTTGCTGACTCACATCGGTTTTGAATCAGACGTTAAGTTAGCCAAAATGCTCAAGCCCGAATGGGGGGTGGATATCATTATCGGCGGCCATTCCCACACGGTTCTGGAAAAACCGCAGAAGGTCAATAATGTTTTGATCGCCCAGGCCGGAGTCGGAACAGATCAGATTGGCCGTTTCGATATTGTTGTTGACGACGACACCAACAGCGTGGTTGATTACCAATGGCAGCTGATTCCGATCGATGATAAATTAGCCAAACCGGACTTAAAATTAAAAGCTTATATTGATTCTTTTAAAGAAGAAGTGGACCGGAAATACAACACTATTATTTGTAAACTGGCGCAAAAATTAACCCATCCTAAAAGAGAAATTGAAACATCTTTGGGAAATTTGGTCGCCGACGCTTTTGCCCAAGCGGCCGGATGCCAGGTGATGCTGGTCGGAAGCGGCTCAATCCGGGTTAAAGAAATAGGCCCGATGGTAACTTTAAAAGATCTTCTCGCCTGTTTTTCTTACGATGACAGTCTTACCCGTTACTCTATCAGCGGGGCTAAATTAAAAAAGCTCTTTGCCCATATTATGAGACCGGAAAACCGGGACGGAGAAGGCGAGTGTTATCAGGTAAACAACCGGGTAAAGGCAGTCTATGACGAAAAAGAAAAATCTTTAACTTCTTTAACTATTGACGGCAAGCCGGTTGAAGAGACTGAATTCTACGCAGTCTGTCTTCAGGGTTATCATTTTAACCAATCAAAAACCTATTTAAATATTTCCCAAAATGAGCTTTTGGAATCAAAAGCCAATAAAGTAGTTACCACCTCAGCCCAGGAAGTTTTGGAGGAATTCTTAAGAAACAACCAGAATTTGGACAAAAAGGTAGAAGGCAGGTTGGTTTATAACTTTTGATTTGATTCAAGTACGTCATCCCGAACCTTTGGCCTTACTTCGCCTCGTCATCCTGAGCGGAGCCCTGTACCATGTAGGGTACAGGGCGGAGCGAAGAATCCCCTAATTCTTGCCACTTTGCTTTTCCAAGAATGTCTGAAAGTTTCTTTGCTTCCCGGAGTGTTAGACTATTTTATGAGTTTTGATAACTATTCTGGTTTCAGGGGACAATTTGGCGCGGTCAGACCCCCGTGGGCAAAGAAACACTTGTTTTACCGGTTGCCGTTTAATTACTGTGATCGTTATTGCGAGAGTTGCCAACTTAGGGATTCTTGTCGGGTTTACCGGACTGATCTTGAGAGACAGGAAAAAGCTCTAAAACAAGGTAAGGATCCCAACTCTCTCGAAACCACTTTGGAGATAGTAGGAGAAAGTTTCAAAGAATTGGCGGACCTGATTAAAACAGATGCGGAAAGACTGGAGATAGATCTTGGCAAATTAGGAGAGGTTGATCTTTCCAACGAACCTGACCCGGAGGAGTTTCTTTTTTATCAACAGGTAAAGAAATTTGCTAACCGGCTTGACTGTTTGGTTAAAAACTTTGAAATCATCCCGGCTGAGGCGGATGAAGACTTACTCGAGCAAAATTTAGAGATAATTATCTACTTTAAGAATTTAGTTTTAGGCAAAACCTTTCGGGCGTTTTCATCTCGGGTCGAGGAGGAATTAGATCCGGAAGATCTAAGCCATGATTCTTTAACCTCGGCCTTTATTGCTGTCCGCGGTTTTTTGGCGATTGCGGATTCGATTGCGGCTCTTTCCAAAGATCCGTCACTTAGGCCGTTAAAAAAAGAATTAGTTAATGTTATTAGTCTTGCTTTTGATTTAGTTGAAGCAATTGAGTTAGAGTTTGATATTGGCGACTTTTTCGGTAAAGAAAGTTAAACACCCCGGGGTGACCTGCCTGCCGGTTTACCTGTCTGCCGACAGGCAGGCCCGCCGGTAGGAGGGCAGGCAGGGTTTTGGCTCCCCGGGGGTGGGATTATTCCGTCTCAGGAAAACCCATGCTTAAAGGGAAAGACGAGAACATTAGAGAACTTACCCGCCTTCGCCAAAATTTGATCCCGGATCGAAAGACTTAAAACGATCCGGGATCATGAATACCCAGAAATGAGCGGTAGCGTGCTCTTCCTTCTGGCCCAAAATCCCAATCCCCGGCCGCGAAAAGTTGCCTTAATTGCCGCTGGAGGGTATCATTAGTTTTATGAACGGAGAGGGACAAGACGATGAAGTAAAAGACCTGTCGAGAAGGAGATTTGTAAAATTGGCGATTGGTGCTCTTGCCGGTGCTGCTGCAGCGGCAGCTGGAGCGAAGGTGGCAGGAGCAAGTCCAGACTCTCCGTCCCCGTCTCCCACTCCGGACCCTGGTGAGAATGCGAAAAAGGTTCCTTCTTCGACTCCGGATTCTTCCGGCCAGCCTGGGTCAGTGGGAGAAGGGGTCAATGTCCCTCCACCCTTGGGTGATGGGACTCCTCCACCTGGTTCTCCTGGTGATAACAGCGCCGGATCAGAGGGTTCTGCCGAAATAGAAGCCAGCGCGGAAACAATCCCCGGCACGGTGAAGGAGATCCGCAATGACGGACAAGATCTTTCTGTCGGTTGTGTTGATTTAGACGGCCGGCTTTACTCTTTTGGTCTGAATATAGCAAACGTGGGCACCACTTTGAATCTTGCCGCAGAAAACCCCGATACTGGCGAATTTGACCAACCGGTGACGATTGAGGGCTTTCCGCTTATCAGCAGAAAATGCCCCTTTGCTTCTTTGGTCCGGTTGCCGAACGATCCTGATGGCAAGGTTTTAATTTTGGCCAATGTTGAAACCGGGACCGCGCAGGGCAGAGTTGAAGCTTGGATAATTAATTCGCAGACCGGAGAAAAACAGTTAGTCGACGGACACGATGTTGATATCCCGAAACATGGTATGGTTGCTATGGTTGTTGAAGCAGGCAATGTTTATTATGCTGTCAAAGGGTCAGAGACGGGTCATTCCGCGGATATTTTCCGTTTGCAGCCGGATGGGGCAGGCGGTTACGCCTCTGTTCTTGAGGAATATCTGGCCAAAGGAGGACCCAACATTACCGGCTTAGCTCGGAAAAATGGACGCTGGGTAGTTGCTTCCCAGGGCGACGATAGCAACTCAGTTGCAATCGCGAGTTTTAAGCCTGGTGACAATCATGCCACGGAAACTAAAATAAGTTATCTTAATGGCATGAAGCCCTGGTCTTGTCCCGATATTAATGGTCACCACCCTGCGGGAGTAATGATTGCTGGTGTAAACGAAGCGGGTTATCCGTTCATGGCACTTTACGATCCGGGAACTAACGTTATTAGCAAAATGACAACGCGTCCGGATATTCTT
>JAHJSD010000007.1 GCA_018830585.1 Patescibacteria group bacterium | reverse complement strand
CTTTATTTAACATTTATCATTTGTCATTAATCATTAGGGACTATGCATTAGGAATTAACCAGCGTCTTTTATTTTTCGAGCGAGTCTTCACCCCCGGGGTGAAATCTTCAAACACCCCGGGGGTGGATTGTTAACAATTTAGCAATATAGCAATTTATTTGATATTTAATATCCGTTTACCATAGGTCAAGCGTTGTTAAAAAAGACTATCAACTTTTATCCAGCTTGTCAATATTGTACGACACTAGATAAAATTATCTTAGAAGGCTTGGGGTAATCCTGGGATGCTAATTTTGACACTGCTTGTTTATTAACAAACACCGATGTTATAATAAAAACATGGTCGGCAAAGATGAGACGGTTTGGGTCTGCGTTCGCAAACTGAATTGCCGAGATGACTGTCAACACGACAGACTGTGCGGCAAACAATACGAATTAACCAGACCT
Organism: Patescibacteria group bacterium; assembly: GCA_018830585.1. Taxonomy (GTDB): domain Bacteria; phylum Patescibacteriota; class Microgenomatia; order UBA12405; family JAHJSD01; genus JAHJSD01. The sequence continues at coordinate 5,780 of JAHJSD010000007.1, read as the reverse complement.
CACCATAACACCGTCAACCCCGGAAGTCATCCGGATCCAAGGTGTCGGAGAGTTTTTTCAGGAATAACTGCGCTGTTGGAAAAAGACTCTCCAAAAAGGAGGGTTTGTTCAACCACTATTGGCGACGGCACGATAGCCTTTAGCGACTATGCCGAAGCGAACCCATTTTTTGGTAGGCAAGAAAAGCCAATAAAAATAGCAAGGCTTATATCAGGCTGTCTCCACATTCGAAGACCTGGATAGACATGGGCCATCAAAAGCAAATCGTTGAGGGGAAAACGCCTATCCTTCAGGACAACTTCTTTAGCGCCTTTCTAAGCCGTTTTTTAAACACTAATGCTATGGAAAGTCCTTTAAACAGCTTCACTGCGCCGATTTTCTAACTGACCGGCCGACAACTACGTCTTTCAGCTAACAAAGAAGTCCTTCTCTGCAAGCAAAAGAAAAATAGGGCATTGCTGGTATAAAAACAACCGTGCGGTAGCTAAAAAACAGAACTCTAAAAAAAACGGTTTACGAACTTAAAATAAAATTAGTCCCTGTCAAAACTTTTAAAATTCAAAAATAATCAAAAACAACGATTTAGGCGTTCCCCACCGCTCTTCTTTTTTCCGCGTCGTAAAAGGAACATTGTGCGACTAACTAAATAAACGGCCCTAAGCCAACTGTCCTAAAAATACCTAAGACAACAAGAGCAAGGGAGTAAAAATCTCATCTTAATAAAAACTCAAACCAAGAAGCCACCTCTCCTATCAAAATAAGTAAAATTAAATTAAAAACAAGGAAGCCAAAAGGGTCTTCCCCGAAAAGCCTGACTATACTTTTCCACAATAGAGACATTTCGCCTATTCTATCAGATAATAATTAAATTCAGGTATGTATAGCACTTTCTATATTAGACTGCCAACCGTGAAAATAGTCCTATAATTTTCACAAATGGTAATAATTACTATAGGATGTTCTAATTATAGGATATTTGCAACAGGTGGCCTCTCCCCTCTTCCCTGTCCGATTTATCGCTAAAAATTGCCCGACCAATTGGTAACCAACAATAAAGCTAAAAAGATACCGGCTCCTACCCAGATAAATTCTAAAATTGTTTTCTTAAAAAGCCTATCTCTTCGATAAGCTTGAGCCAATCCCCCAAAAACATAAAGCAAGCCCACCAGATAAAGAGAGGCGCGGCCAAAACCCACCGGCCAAAAAGAAAGTGCTAATGTCATTTCTGCCATTATAACCGATAAAAATAAGACAACAGGCAGGTTGGGTCCAGAGGCGGGCGAAGATAGGTCCACCGTCCAAAAGAAATGGCCTAAAAGCAAAAACGAGATGCCAAAAACGGCCAAAGCATTAAACCACCCGGAAAGGCGAAAAGAGAAAAGAACATCAAAGAGAAAAAATGCACTGGTAAGTGTGATCAAAAAACCAACTGTCGATGCCGCCCGGTAAAGAGGGACCAGTTTAAACTTGGCCGAAACTAAAAAAACATTTTCTATCAAACAAAGGGTGTAAAAACCAACAGCAAAAATTAAAGTTAGAAAAAGCTGCCAAATCAAACCCTGAAAGAAAAAGAAATGGAATAAACTAAGGCCCACTAAAAAACAAACCGGTAAAAAAGTTGCCACCAAGGATTTCCTGAAATCTCGCGCCAAACGAAGAAATAAAATCAGAAGATAAACAAAACAAAAGGTCGCCAATCCCAGTATCGAACGGTACTTCCAATCAAAAGGGACTATCTGCACCAGATAATAACCGGTAGAAACCAAAGCAGTAGCTAAAACAAAATGCCTTCTTTTGTTCATCGGACGGATTTGCAAAATTTCGGATATCTTCGAAAATTGAAGCTCCTAGGGCTAATCCCGAAGGGATCCCTTTGGGACTCTCCTTCGCTAAAACCTGCCTGCCCGCCTCGCTGAGCGGTCGAAGCGAACCGGCAGGCAGACGCCAGCCTGTTAACCGATTTATCCGCCGATTTATCCACCGGAGCTTCAGCGAAGGCGGATTAAAGGCCGGCGGTGTCTAAGTTGGAAAAGACCCTCTGGACATCGTCATGATCGGCAACCGTTTCTAAGAAATCGGCCGCTTTAGCCTTAATCCCTTTATCTGAGGATACTTTATTTATCGGTTTCATCACTACATCAGACCTTTTTACCTCAATCCCCAACTCTGTCGCTTTCAACTCCAACAAAGATAAAGCGGAAGCAGAAGCCCAAACGACAGTCTTACCATCGATCTCTTCAAAATCGTCTGCGCCGGCATCAATCAGAGAAAGCATTTTTTCTTCAGCCACTTTTTCAATTTCTAAAAGACCCTTCTTTTCAAACTGAAAAGCCACTGCTCCCGGCTCAGAAAGCGAGCCTCCTCCTTTTTGAAATATATTTTTAAGCTCTTGAACTGTTCTCTGGTGATTATCGCTTAAAGCCTCGATCATTACCGCCACACCCCCAGGCCCGTAACCCTCTAAAACAAACTCTTTAGCATCCTCATTACTCTTGGCCGCCCCGACAATTGCCCGATTGATATTGTCGTTTGGCATGTTTTCACTTCTGGCTCTTTCTATCGCCAATCGCAGCCTAGGGTTAAAATTCGCATCGTCAGAGCCGCCCTCTTTAACAGCAGCAATAATTAAACGGGAAATCTTGCTGAAAATTTTGCCTCTCTTTTGATCTTGAGCGCCTTTTCTTCTTTTAATATTGTCCCACTTAGAATGTCCGGACATTGTTGATTTGAATTTAGCCCCGCGCCAACAAAGGCAGACTACCTCGGCGCACCTTAAACAATAAAACCAAACCTGTCTTTATATTCTAACATTTCTGATTAAAATTTGAAGGTCCAGAGCGGTTAAGTCCGAATCTTGTCTGATGTCGCAACCAAGAACGCTGCTCAGCCGAGAAACGGTGGTTGTCTCGGCAAGTCTATCTTCATTGATCAAAATCAGGCAGTCCTCTTTAAGATTAAAGTCTCCGCCATTCATCTCGATCACTCTGCCACCGAGATTGGCAACTAAGTCGGACACCCTTTGAGCCAGACCGGAAATTTGTCCAAGATTGGTAACCCCGATAGAAAGGTTTTCCTTTTTAACCGCCGGGTCGGAAAAGTATTCCAGCAACCCACCCAAATCGCCACCGTCATCCAAGGTCAGCAAAAAACTGCCGTCCGGCAAAGTCCTTTCCTGAGAAAAATCGGAAAGGTCAACTATTTTCCAATATAAGTCTCTGTTTTCGAAAGCGCGCCAAAGTCTCCAATAGTCAACCGTCATCGGCGGAAAAAAGAGCCGCCTTATTCTCTCTTTAAGAACCGCTTCATCTTCGGAAAAAGACAATTTTGTCTTAACTAAACCCAAATCTATCGGGATTTTTAAAAAATAGGCCAAGCTGCGGGGGAAAATACTAATTTTATCTTCCTGCTTTGCCAATAGAGAAAGTTTGTCGGCTCGATACCGCCCGAACCACGGAGTTTCAATTTCAAGATTAGAAGGTAAAATCAACAGACCGGCAATATTTTTAGAAGGGGTAATCACTAAAACCAAAACCTTTCCCTCTTTTGCCTCGACAGCTAAGCTTATCTGGCTTTTACCATTCCAACTGCCGGCAAACCATCGAAACACTTTTTTACCAAAACCAAAAGCAAAAAAAAGAATTATCAGCAGAAAAAAGAGGTTTTTAAGCTTTCTAAGCTTATTTTTCTCAACCGATGGTCTTTTTCGTTCCCGGATCATCCTGTCTGATTATTTTTGATAATTGTTTTGGTAAATCAATTTTAAACTTAATCTTTTTTCCGCTTACCGGGTGAAATAAACGAAGTTCTTTGGCCACCAAAAACATCGGCCTGTCCTTTTCCTGTTTGCCGCCGTAAAAAGAATCTCCAAAGATCGGGTGGCCCAAGTATTTTAAATGGACCCTGATTTGATGAGTCCTGCCGGTTTTTGGACAAACTCTCAAAAGGGTGTACTGTCTGCCGTTTATCTTAAAAATAGCAATCTCACGATAGCTGGTTATCGACTGCTTGCCCCCGGGAGCAACTTTAAACCTCCACTTGCCCGCCCCGGTTTTTTTTACCGGCGCTTTTATCTTACCCCAACCGGGTAGATAACCTCTAACCAAGGCCCAGTAGACTTTGCCAACTTTCCTTCTCTTAAACTGTTCCTGCAGCCGGTTTAAAACCTGGTTGTTTTTCGCTACCAGGATTAAACCCCGGGTGGCCCTGTCTAAGCGATGAGCGATTCCGGAACGATCAACAGTTTCAAGACCAAAGTTGGCGTCAAGCCAATCTTGAAGGGTTACTTCCTTCGAGGTTGCCGATCTAAGAGTTACCCAACCGGCCGGTTTATTGAGGACCAAAAGAAAACTATCCTGGTAAACAACCTCAATTTTCCTTTTTCTGCTTCTCGGTGCAATTGACACAGATAGTAGTCTCTGGATAAACCATCAATCTTTTGGTATCGATAAACTCACCGCATTTCTCACAAATACCATACCGGCCAATCTTAACCCGGGATAGCGCTTTCCTGATTTGGATAATCTTCTTACTGATCTCCCTGCCAATTGCCTCGGAACGGGCATGACCAAACTGTTCATCCGCCTCAAAGTCAGGAGCCGCGTTATCGCTGGTTCTTGACTCATCGGCAAAAGGATCATCTTTTTCTATCTGAACCCGCCTTTTCTTTAACCGGCCCAGTTCTTCAATCAAGAAATTCTTTACCGGCTTCAAAACTGCTTCCGGAAACTTAAATTTATTATCGCTCTTAGTCATTTTTGATTATCTTTAACCGTTAACAACACTGTCTTGACTTTTCTCGTCCGTCTGCTGAATAAAATCAAACCGATTATGCCAATGATAAATATTAAAATCCAAACAATAGATTTTATCAACATACCACGCCAAAAATCAAGAGCCGAGTTAAACAGAGAAAACACGATAATATCAGCAAAAAACATAAATCCGGATCGTCCGCTTGGATACCAGTTGAAATTCCGGTAGTTGCGCCAATAAAAATTGCTTAGTAAAACCAAAACGGCGCCTATCAGCTCCAGCCTGCCTAAGTAAAAAATTGCCAAGGAAATAAAAACAAAACCGGTAACCGACTCCAGAACGGACCAAAACTGCCAGGAGTTATCCCGGCAGAAATAAGAAACCGAAAGGGTGGTCCCGATTAAAACCGAAAGAGCAATAGAGATTTGGAACTTTTCAGAAAACCAAACAAGAAAACCAACAATAGCTAATCCAAAAAAACTGGCAGCGACAATTTTCTCTTCTTTATGGTCGGCTCTAAGATACCTAAAAACCTCAAAAAAGAGGAAAAGAACCGAAATCACCGCCAAACTGCTTCTAAAGTAAACAGAATTATTTACCCGGTTGGCTAAATCCAGCATTAGCCCAAATAATAACCTACTATCAATCTTAAGTCCAACCGCACTACCCTAAGGCTCGCCTTCGCAAAAGCTTTGGCGAGGCGAGCCAAAGAGAAGTTAGTAAAAGGCTACTTTCACTAACTTAAATATTGAAATCAAGCTTTAGATGGTAAAATACAGCAGAAGAGATAAATAGCTCTTTAACAAGACCGGGTGGCCAACAATAGGGGAAATCTTTGAAAAATGCTTGATGTTCCATGACGAATGATAAATAAATTGCTATATTGTTAAATTGTTAACAATCCACCCCCGGGGTGTTTGAAGATTTCACCCCGGGGGTGAAGACTCGCTCGAAAAATAAAAGACGCTGGTTAATTCCTAATGCATAGTCCCTAATGATTAATGACAAATGATAAATGTTAAATAAAG
>JAHJSD010000092.1 GCA_018830585.1 Patescibacteria group bacterium | reverse complement strand
GGAAATATCTTTTTCTAAGTTAACTTCTTTGCCTTCAACCAGCTCCTTATTTTTATCAGAGGCTTCTTTGCCATAACACTGGACCGGCTTACTGGGATGAACTGTTTCGGGAGTATCAATACCGATATACCTAACAATTTTGTCGCCTTCTATTTTTATGGTATCACCGTCAATTACCCTAATGACCTTGGTTTTATACCTGGAAGGGTTGAAATCTAAAGAAGCACCACCGACCGCACTCTCATTGCCAACATTGTCAACTGCTTTAACATTGATAGTGTTAGTGCCTAAAACTAAACCTGTTTTAATCTCAAATTCACCCTTATCGTTAGCCGCGGTCGTTGATAATTCACCGTTTTGAACCGAAGCGATGATTTTAGCATTAGGCTCAGAGACGCCCTTAATAACAATCTCTTTTTCACTATCGTCTGGTAATTTATCCGGCAGGGCAATTACTGGTTTGGCAGGCGGGGTTTGATCTACGACGATAAGGATATTTTCACTTCTACATTTATCTTTTTTCTCTGAATTACATGCCTCAACAGCATAAGTGTAATTACCATCTGTCAAATTATTCAAGGGAAAGTAAAACTTGCCGCCGGAATCTGATTTGATTGACCGGATGACCTCATTATCCTTCAAGAGGTAAACCGGCTTGTTTGAATAGGTTTTACCAGCGATAGAAACGGAACTTTTGCTAGTGGGGTCTATTTTCTCTAAGGCAAGTGTAGGAGCCGAGGGGAATAAAATGGCTAACGTCGTTAGAAAAGCAAATAAATAAAAGCCAGAGGCGATTAAAACTTTCCACCATTTATCTGATCGGAAGCCAGGGACTTTCCTTAGAAATGAAGACATTTGTTGATATTATATAGCATTTTACAGCCTGGATGCGGGCATTTTTCTGATTTACTCCATTACTTTTTTTTCTCTGGTTTTTTGTATAATTTTGCTGAGTTATGCCGAAGAATAAAATAGGCTTGCCGGAGCTATTAACCATTCGCCAAGCAGTAGAAATTTTGAATGTCCATGCGGAGACGCTGAGACGATGGGGTAAAAGTGGCAAACTTAAAGCTATCAATGAGAGAGGGAAGAGTAGGCCTAACTAACAGCCGGCGTTTGAACTTGGACCAGCCTAAGCCCAACCGGCTTAATTTCACTAAATTACCCATGAATATAGAGTAGAGATCACTCCCTCGCAATCTAGTTTTTAATTCCTAGTTCGTCAAACAGCTGAAGCAAAGCTTCCAAGACCTCAAAGGTAAAAATTTGTCGGATATTTATACATGAACCAAAGGTTTTACCCCAGCACCAGCCCCGACGCAAGGTCAGGGCGGTGCGGGATTTCGTTACCATCCGGCACGTGGCGAATATCCTTTAGAAGAAGGAGTCCTTGGCTTTTTAATCCGGGGAGAATTCACTCGTGGATGAATTGGTTTTCTGGTTTTGGTATCTTCGCCCCAACGGGGCGTTTGGATTGATACCGTAGGTTTTCCCCGTGGGGCTCCATTAAGAGAGTTCTCTATGTTTAAAAAAACACTGGTCTCAACTCCTTGCTTCTTTCCTGCCCTTAACCATTCTTACCTTCTTGGTCCTCTATTCATACCTCCACCCATCCCTCCCATTCTCTGGTTCATGTAGCAATCTCGGCAATAAACTGGTCTGTCCCCAGATGGTTTAAAGGGAACTTGAGTCTGCTTGCCACACTTAGCGCATTTTACATTGTAAAGCTGGCGACCAAGCCGGTCAGTATCTGCCGGTGTAACGGCATCGTCTGTTGGCGCAGTCGGACTGCTGACAGGCTCTTCAATCTTAGGCTCTTCGGTCTTAACTTCTTCAATCTTAACTTCTTTAACCTTGGTTTTTTTAACCGGTTTATCGGTTACTTGTTTATCATCATTTGGCATTAATAATCCACCTCCTTTCTTTTTTATCTTACCACAAATCAAAAAAGCCCATGAAGCTGAACTTTCTGAGACTAGTTTACACTAAGCTTGTCGAAGCGCTCCCCAGTCCAAAAAATATAATAAACCAGGCCTTAATACCGTTACAAGTTAATTCCTGTCCTGTGTAGATTAGCTCTACTTTTTGCTCTGTTGTGAGTATCTTACTGAGTTAAAAACTAACTTCTAACGGCACTAGGTACAGTTCTACCTGCTTTTGAGGATGTAGGGCAGATGGAGTTAATTAGAGTGAGATGGGAGGAAATAAAACCCCAACTCAACCAAGCAAGACCATTTTACGCGGTTAGTGTTTAACTATTTTTATCTCTTGGCTCGTATCAGTTGCAAATATATTAACCTCACCTCCAACTGGAAAAGTTATCTTTGGGTCTGTATGCCCGAAATCTACATTAGCAATTACAGGAATATTTTTTAATTCTTGTTTGGTTCCTATAATTTTCCTCAATTTTGCATGATCCATATTACTTGCTTTTTGGAATCTACCGATAACTAAACCCCGAACTCCGCCAAATACTGGAAGATGAATTAAAGACTGTAAATCTCTGTCAAAATGGTGGGGTTGAGATTCTTCATCATCTTCTAAAAACAAGACAGAATCTTTTAAACTAGGAAAGTATTCTGTCCCTTGTAAAAGGTTAAAAGTGCATAAATTCCCGCCAATAATTGTCCCCTCAGTTTCTCCTTTATTTATGGTTAACCAACCTTCATTTTCGACTAGTTTTCTATTTTTCTGGTCCTGATACCAAGGGTCGTCGCTCCAGTTATCACTGGAGTTAATTGCAAAAGATTCGCTAGAAAATAAACACTTTTCGAAGTTTTCTAGAGTATATTCAAAGTGTAATTCCTGGCCAAAAGTTGAGTAATGTGGCCCGGAGTAGGTTACAAGCCCTGTCTTTGCGTAGAAAGAATTATTAAGCGCTGTAACATCAGAAAAACCACACAGAATTTTAGGATTACTCTTAATTAAATCCCAATTTATGTATCTAAGCAACTGATTACTGTTAAAACCACCAATAACTGTTAGAACTGCTTTAATATTTGAGTCGTCAAACGCATCGTGCAAGTCTTCAACCCTCGCTTCAATAGTTGTCGAAACAAACTCATCAGTTTCTTCCACATGTTTACCAAATGACAACTTCAAACCCAAATCCTCAAATCTTTTGTCTGCAATCTTTCTTGTTTCTTCAGAAATAATTGCCAAAGACATCACAGGCGCAATTACTCTCACTTCATCACCTTCGCTTAATTTTTCTGGATAAATCTTTTGCATACTGCCACTATTTTATCTCAAGTCGAGATATTATTCGAGCGCTGTACAGGTCACACACCAGGTGTGTTTTGAGTTGACACACCGGGTGTGTGAAAAGACTTTTATCCTTAATCGGGAAAAGGCAAAAGTTCAGCTGAGGCTTTTTAAATCTTTTTGAAGACCTTATCTTTCGCCAAAATAGATGATCTTGCTGCCTTCAGGCTCAAAAGAAAAAGGAGTATTTTTTAGTTTGGATAAAGCAGCCTTAATCTGCTCCTGTTTTTCTTTTGGGGCATAAAGCAATAAAAAACCGCCGCCGCCAGCGCCTAAAATCTTCCCCCCCACAGCTCCATTTTTTCTGGCCAAATTGTACCATTGGTCTATTTCTGCGTTGGTAATACCGTTGGCCATTTGTTTTTTTAGCTGCCAGTTTTGATGAAGTAATTCACCAAACCGATCAAGGCTATTTTTTTCCAGAGAGTTTTTGAGTTCTTTGGCCAATTTGACCATCAGACTCAGGATTTTTCTTTTTTTTGAACTGGCTCTGGTTTTCTGGTTTTGTTCTTCCAGAATTGAACTCGATGAACGGGTTAAACCGGTGTAGAGTAGGAGCAGGTTTTGCTTTAACTTCTCTATTGTCTTTTTTTGGCAAATGATTGGGTTAATCATGACCGAGCCGTCTGGATTAAATTGGATATAGTTTAAGCCACCGAAAGCGGCGGCATATTGATCCTGTTTGCCGATCGGTTTCTTGCAGCGGTAGATTTCGATTCGGCAGGCTTGTTTAG
>JAHJSD010000091.1 GCA_018830585.1 Patescibacteria group bacterium | reverse complement strand
TACGCGGTGGACGTCTGGCGCAGGGACTACTCGCTTCACTGAGCGGTCGAAGCGGCCCGGTTTTACCTGCTTAGCGGCAGACACAGGCCTGCCTGTGGTGGGCAGACTGGTTTTACGAAGAAGGAAAAAGCCTCGGGCCCCAAAGGGGCCCCTTCGGGATTTTCGCCAAGGTGGACTAAACCAAAAATCTTTGAATTGAAAAAGCAAGAGGGTTTATTCTAACAAGAGAAAATTCTTACCATTTTAAGTGAGAAAATGCCCGATTGGCCGCGGCAATTTTTTCCACCTCAAGTTTTTTTTCGAAAGCGCCACCCTTTTCTTGGTAGGCATCGATTAACTCCGCGGCTAACTTTTCCATAAAAGTATGATATTCCTTATTAGGCCTTTTCCGGGCTGCGGTTACCAGCCACCTGATCGACAAAGAATCCTGCCTTGAGGTTCTAACCAGGATTGGCACCTGATAAGCGGCACCGCCAACTCTCCTTGATCTGACCTCAACTCTCGGTTTGATGTTAGCAATTGCTTTTTCAAAAACAATCATCGGGTCTATCTTCAGCTTTTCTCTGATTGCTTCAAAAGCGCCATAAACATGTTTCCGGGCAATACTTTTTTTGCCACTCCTCATCACCCTATTAACCAACTTGGTGACTAAAAAACTATTATAAACTAAATCCTTGTCGATGGTTCTTTTTTTAGCAATACTTTTTCTAGGCATCTGATCCCTCCCCGGTACTAGCCTTAGCTGAAGTTCCGGCTTGTTTGCCGGCCTTGGCACCATACTTACTTCTTGCTTTCTTCCGTTTAGCCACACCAGAAGCATCGGCCGCCCCTCTAACTATATGATATCTTACTCCCGGCAAATCCCTAACCCCACCACCACTAACCAAAACCGCCGCGTGTTCAGCCAAATCATGTCCTTCCCCTGGAATATAAGCGGTAATTTCCCTTCTATTTGAAAGCCTAACCTTGGCCACTTTTCTCAAGGCCGAGTGCGGCTTTTTGGGCGGCATTGTTTTAACTAGGGTAACAACACCCCTCTTTTGAGGCGAAGAGACTTTGGCAAAAGAGCCCTTAAGAGCATTAAAAGTACTCCTCAATGCCGGGCTTTTGAATTTCTTCTTAGTCCGTTTACGACCTTTTCTGATCAACTGGTTAAAAGTAGGCACTTAATCTATTAGGCTATTTAATATTTAATATTCACTATTTGTCATCGAACACTGAAAATTTCTGTTCTTTCTCTTTTTAAACAAAAGGTTTATTACCGAATACTATCGGTAAGAACACACAATTATACCAAAGATTATTCCAACTTGGCTCTCTCCGGGTCTGTGGGAATCAATCGGCCAATAATAACATTCTCTTTTAAACCGATTAATTTATCCTCTTTGCCCAAGACGGAGGCTTCCGTTAAAACATTGGTAGTCTGCTGGAAAGAGGCGGCGGAAAGCCAAGAACTGGTATGTAAGGCCGACTGAATCAATCCCAAAATAGTCCTTTTTGCCTTGATTACTCTTCCAGAACTTTTTTTAAGATCTTTATTTATAGAGTCAAAAACCGGTTTTTCTATGTATTCCCCAACAAGATAATCGGAACTGCCCGGATTAATCACTCTCATCTTACTGCTCATCTCCCTGATAATCACCTCAAAGTGTTTGTCATGAATCGCAATCCCCTGAGACTCATAAACACCCTGAATTTCGTTCAAAAGGTACTGTTGAGCCGCCTCAATGCCTTTAACCCTCAAGATGGTCTCAACATTTAAAGACCCCGACGCTAACTGTGTCCCTTTAGCAACCAAATTTCCGGTCTCAACTTTCAATTCACTGGTAAGAGGAATCAGGTAGGAAACTACCTCTTTTTCTTTACCGTCTTTTTTGCTAATAGTTACCCGGTAACCATCATCAGTTTTGTCAACCTGAACTTTTCCGTCAATATCGGCCAAAGGTGATAGTGTTTTTGGGGTACGAACTTCCATTAATTCCTGCACTCTGGGCAAGCCCTGGGTAACATCCAATCCAACTACGCCGCCGACGTGTTTTGTTCTCATGGTTAACTGGGTACCCGGTTCACCAATAGACTGAGCCGCCACAACTCCAACCGGCATGCCTATTTTAACCTCTTTCCTGGTAGAAAGATCCCAACCATAACATTTAACACAAACTCCGTACTTGCTATTACAATCAAAAGGAGATCTTACGGCTACTTCATCGACCCGCTTCTGCTCGATCAGAGCCAAAACAGCTGCATTGACAATCTCTCCCTTTTTGAATAGGACTTTCTTGGTCTTTGGATCTTTAACCTTTTCAGCCAAGAACCGGCCCAAAATCCTTCTTGAAAAAGACTGGCCTCTTTTTGAGTCTTTGGAAATAATCAGACTTCTGCCGGTCCCGCAATCATCTTCTCTTACCAAACAGGTGTGGGAAACGTCAACTAATCTTCTGGTTAAATAGCCAGCGTCAGCTGTTTTTAAAGCAGTATCTGTCAAGCCTTTTCTTGAACCCCTCGCACCAGTAACATACTCAAAAACAGAAAGGCCTTCTCTAAAGTTAGATTTGGTCGGCAAAGGAACTATTCTTCCCAAAGGATCAACGACTAGTCCTCTCATCCCTGAAATTTGTTTGATCTGATCCCGGGAAACCCTTTTGATACCGGCATCGCTGATTAATTTAATCGGGTCATCCGGAGAGAACTGTTTCCAGGTTAAATTGGCGATCTCTTCCGTAGTTTCAATCCACATGTTCTGAATCAGCTGAGTCCTCTCGCCTTTGGTTATCAATCCCTGATGGTAATTTTCTTCTATTTCACTAGCTCTCCTGTTTGCTTTCTCAATTAATTCCTTTTTCCCGGGAAGAAGCCGGCAATCGAAAATTGAGGGGGACACCCCGGAGTAACTTGCCCCCTGAAAACCAATATCTTTTAAGGCATCTATCAGCTCGGCCACTCTTTCTTCTTCCAAATTATCGAAGGCGGTACTGATCAGCTCTTTAATCTTTCCTGAACCAACCGGCTCGTTAACAAAGCCAAGCTCACCGGGCAAAAGCTCATTAAAGAATAACCGACCCACCGTAGTTAAAATCATTTTGCCCTCGAATTTAAGTCCGATCAATTCTCTTAAACCTATTTTTCTTAAATCCCAAGCGGATTTAGCCTCATTGGCATCGGCAAACCACTTAACTTTGTTTTTCAGTTGCTGCTCTTCTTTTTCCAAATCCTCCTCGCGGACCGAAGTAATATAGTAACAACCAACGACCATTTCCTTGGCAGGGACATCCACCGGCTTGCCATCGGAAGGTTTAAGCAAGTTGTGAGTTGGCGTCATTAGCTCTCTTGCCTCTTGTTGAGCTTCAGCGGATAGAGGTAAATGAACACCCATCTGATCGCCGTCAAAGTCGGCGTTAAAGCCGGAGCAGATACAAGGATGGATCCGGATCGCCAAACCATTAACTAAAACCACTTCAAATGCCTGAATTGAAAGTTTATGGAGTGTCGGAGCCCGGTTTAACAAAACTAACTTCCCTTTAACCACTTCACTTAAAATATCATAAATCTCCGGTGTCCTGTGATCAATCAGATTCTTGGCACTTCTGATATTGGGAGCCAGTCCTCTTAAAATAATTTCCCTTAAAACAAAAGGCCTAAACATCTCTAAAGCAATTTCTTTAGGCAACCCGCACTGATTCAACTTTAAGTTCGGTCCAACAACAATCACGCTGCGACCGGAGTAATCAACCCTTTTTCCTAACAAGTTTCTCCTAAAACGGCCTTTTTTGCCCCTTAAAAGGTCGGAAAGAGATCTCGGCACCCTCTTAGTAAACCTCCTCTTTCGAGCACTCTTAGCGGCGTCAATCAGTATATCAACCGACTCCTGAAGCATTCTTTTCTCATTTCTTAAGATGATTTCGGGCGCTCCAAGTTCAATCAACCTTTTAAGACGATTATTCCTGTTAATAACCCGACGATAAAGGTCATTAAGGTCACTGGTGGCAAACCTTCCTCCGGTCAGCTGGACCATTGGTCTTAGGTCGGGAGGAATCACGGGTAGAATTCTTAAAATCATCCAAGTGGAATCAATTTTTGCCCGAATCATTCCATTAACCAGACGAGTTCTTTTCATTATTTTTTTCTTCTTCTGTTTGCTGGAAGTTTTCTGAAGATCTCTCTTAAGCTCCTTAACCAGTTTCTTCAGGTCTACGCCTTCTAGAATTTTTAAAACCGCCTCAGCACCCATACCGGTTTTGAAGAAACCATCGGCCTTTAGCTCTTTAAAATGGAAAAGTTCCTCTTCCGAGAGAACACTAAGAACATCCAAGGATCTCAGTTTTTCCTCTAAAACCCTACCCAAACTTTCAAATCTTTCTTGCTCAACCACCTTTTTATTTTCAAGACGCTGTTTTCTTTGTCTTAAACGAACGGAGACTTCTTCCTGAGCAATTAAGAGCTGCTCCCTATTCTTGATTTTTCCGGATAGCTTCTTTTTGTTGCTTTCTGCCTCTTTTTCAAGCAAATTTATTTCCTCTGCAATTAAATCGGTCACTTCTTTTCTTTTCTGTTTGATTCCTTCTCTGACTGCGGCTATCGACTCTTTTCTTTTGTTTTTTTCGATCTCAACAACCAAATGTCTGGCAAAATAAATTACCCCCTCAAAATCCTTTCTGGAAATATCAAGGAGAATCGTTAAAGGTGAAAAACTATTTCTAAAAAACCAGAGATGGGAAACCGGTGCCGCCAAAACAATATGGCCCATCCTCTCTCTCCTGACTCTGGAGTGAGTCACTTCAACTCCGCACTTATCGCAAATTACACCACGGTAACGAATTTTCTTGTACTTGCCGCAGTAACATTCATAATCCTTTGTAGGCCCAAATATTTTCTCGCAAAATAAGCCATCTTTTTCCGGTCTCCAAGTGCGGTAGTTGATTGTTTCCGGTTTAACTACCTCTCCGTAAGACCAGCTTAAAAGCTCTTTAGGCGAAGCCAGCTCAATTTTAAGACCCTTAAAATCAATCAGGTCTTGAAAAAAACCGGACTTCTTTTTGAAATTTTTATTACCACTATTATTATCCATTATTCATCTTTTTTCTCGCTCCATAATGAATCATCAAATCCCGCGTCAAAAGGTCTTTCTTCCTCACCAAAAACAGACTCCTCTTTTCTAACCACAGCATCAATCGGAGAAACCTTAAGGCCTAAACCGCCTAATTCCTTAACCAAAACCCTAAAGGATTCTGGCACTGTCGGTGCCGGAATGTCCTGTCCTTTGATAATCGCCTGGAAAGATTTGGCCCTGCCGATAATATCATCCGATTTCAAAGTCAGCATCTCCTGCAGAGTTTGGGCCGCCCGATGGGCCTCCAAGGCCCAAAC
>JAHJSD010000090.1 GCA_018830585.1 Patescibacteria group bacterium | reverse complement strand
TCCTCGTATAATTTTTCCCATGCTTCTGTTAAGTTTGGTTTGAAGCCGAATTTTGGTTTGTTGTCAATGAATTCGAACCTGGAGAGATGTACCCCCGTTGGCAGTTGGCCAATGACCGAATGGGCAGTTACCATTTCATTATTGTCTCGCAACAATATCGCGATATGGCTGTATTTTGTTCTATAGCAAGCGCAAATCAAACTTTCAGTGTTTCAAGCTTAAAAATGTGGTAAATTTGTTTTGCGGGTACTATATCAGGCTTTCTGATGAGAATCAGGTCCAGTTCTCTGGAGTCGGCAACACTGATGATATTGGATGCTTTGCCCACAAAAACAAACACTCCTGCTTTAAAAGGATCTTGCTTTTCATCGATCCAATCTAAGCTTTGTTTGAATTTCTTTTCGGCCCCCCATTTACTGAAGGCGAAATTTAAGACATTGTAAATAAATCCCGAGCAGTCGACTCCCAGCCCCGCGTATTTCATTACCTCGACAATAACTTCAGGAGGCGCTTCGCTAATATCTAGGCTCCATCTTTTAGCGATTTCTTCTGTTGCTTGAGCAATTTGTTCCGGGGTCCCTTTACCTCGATACCAGCCCCAGGAGACTTTGTCTTGATCGTTGAATACAGTAAAGAAGCCAGTGATATCAGCCGGGTCTATCCCTGCTTCTGTCATTGCTTGGCCTATATACATACCTACCTCATGGCAGTAGAAAGGAGTCCTGACTTCGGTTTTGGCCACTCTTAGATTGACGTATTGCTTAGCTCTGTCTAAAGCATATCGATTTAGCTCTTTTAGTCTTTCTGCCATGTTTGGTAGTGGCGGTGGGTCTTTCTTAAGAGTTTAAACAAATTCTATAATCTCCTGAACCTTCTGTCAAATTTTTATCCAAGAGAGCGAAAACCTCGACTTTACTCGGGGATGACCTACCTGCCCGCCTCACTGAGCGGTCGAAGCGAGCCGGCAGGTAAAAAATACCACGGGCGTAAGCCTGTGTGTAGTTTATTTACCTAGCGGGATACCCTTAATTTTTTTGTTGCGCACCAAAAAAGGGAGATCAAGAATCTCCCTTTTTTGAGACTTATACATGAACCAAGAAAACCATTGTTTCCCCGTGGACGAACTGGTTTTCTGGTTTAGGTATATTCACCCCAACGAGATTTTGGATCAACACCACGGATTTTACCCGTGGGGCTCCATCTAAGTAAATCCGATTTTATCTTGTTACCGAGATCATCGTGGTGGCAATTTCCGTATTCGGAGCGGAAACAGTAATTCTTCTGGCTGTAACTTCAGCAATACAGACGGTATAACCGGTATTAGCCGCTGTCCCTCCGCTCGGATCTATTGGTATACCGGCAACATAAGTCGGCGCTACGATTGCCCCTATGTCAAGATTTCCTAATGCAGAACCGATAACCTGAGCGGGGCCGGGGACGCAGGGAGTCACTAGACCTGCCGGCAATTGACCGTTATTCTCCGGATCCGCCATATAGGCGGTGATTGAGGTGATAACAGTGTTAACATCGGCCCTCCTCTGAGTATCTCTTGCTTGAGCTAACTGTCTTCCCGGGTTGACGGCAACCAAGACTACTGCCGTTAACACTGCCAAAATACCGATTACCACTAAAAGCTCTACTAGGGTGAAACCTGATTGTTTTTTCGTCATTTTCATATCTTTTTCACCCCCTTTCTTTTAAAAGAAGTTTTCCTAAATTTTAAAAAGGAAAAACTAATTAATAATCAGCTTAGAATGTTTTTGGTTATTTTGTCAAGTGAAACTTTGTGGGCCTAATCCTGGCTTCTACTCTTTGCAGGGTTTCCACGCTGCCATTCGATACATGGCTAAGCATCCTTTGGAAGAAGGAAGACCTGACCCTTAGACCGGGGAGGGTCACTGCCTGTGCAAAAGCGGCTTGGTTGACCTTAACGGTTTTAAATCTGCTATTATATTTAAGTAGAGAGGGGGTGGTTATTTTGAAAAAGAAGAATAAGACTAAGAAAGGAAAAGTAATCGGAATTTTAGGAGCGGTCTTGGCTTTAGTCACTGCTGTCGGCCTGATAAGGAAGAAAATTTGTTGTGCCAAAACAAAAGAAAAAGCCGGGGCTGATTCTAAGAAAGAGAAAGCCTGATCTTGTCTTTTGCTGATAGGATCTCTGTAAACGAATTTGGGTTAAAGAAACGTGGCGGGCGCAGATTGACAGGGAAGTAGATTCAGTATTAATCTAAAACTTAGCATGATAACAAAGGAAAAAACAAAAGTAGCCATCAACGGTTTCGGCAGGATCGGCAGGGTTTCTTTTAGAGTCTGGTGGCAAAGATATTCGAAAGAAATCGACCTGTCGGCGATCAATACTTCCGGATCAATGGAAGTGGCCGAGTGGGCCCATCTTTTAAAGTATGATTCCGTTTATGGTCATTTTCCGGCAAAAATTGAAACCGCTGGACCGGAAAAAGCGGGTGAGATCGGCAGGATTGTTGTTGGAGGGAAGCAGATTCCGATTTTGGGCGAACGGGATCCTAAAAAGATCCCTTGGTCTAAGTATGGTGTTGATTTAGTTTTAGAATGCACCGGTGTTTTTGAAGACCGGTCGGCGGAAGCCCATTTCAGAGGCGGCGCTAAAAGGGTGATTATTTCGGCCCCGCCGAAAGACCCGTCAATACCGGTTTTTATTTTTGGTGTTAACCAGGACCGGTTTAAGGGTGAAAATCTAATCAGCAACGGTTCTTGCACCACTAACTGTGTCGCTCCGGTAGTCAAATTAGTTGATCAAAACATCGGTTTTGAGGAGTGTATTATGACCACTATTCACGCCTATACTTCAACCCAGAATATTGTTGACGGTTCCCACAAAGACTTAAGGAGAGCCCGGGCGGCGGCGATCAATATTGTTCCTACCGGCACCGGAGCGGCTCAGGCGGTCATTGCCGCTTATCCGGAAGTTGAAGGCAGATTTGCCGCCAGCGCCATCAGGGTTCCTGTTGTCTGCGGTTCGTATTCCGAATTTATTTTTAAGTTAAGGAAAAAGGTGACTAAAGATCAGATTAATCAGCTTTTTGAAAAAGCGGCCTCCGAGGAGCTGGTGGAAATATTGAAAGTTTCTTATGAACCTTTAGTTTCTTCCGATATTATCGGTAATTCGGCTTCCGCAATTGTGGACTTGGCCATGACTGAAGTTCTTTCTGAAGATATGGTTAAAGTTTCCGCTTGGTACGATAACGAATTCGGCTACTCCTGCCGATTGGTTGAAATGGCCGCTTTTGTCTCTAAGTAGTTTCTTCAACAGCATTTATCAATAGTGTTTATTCCAAGATAGGGAAAGCCTCGGACACGAGCCCGTGTGCAGTTTATTGATAGACAAAGGAAAGTCTGGTTTGTCTGCAAAACTTTGCCCTCCTATAGTAAGTCACTATTTAACGTCGATCGACGTAAAATAAAAACGCTTTCTGCCTACTAAAGACTACCACCAAGACCTTATAATTTCCCTATAATAGTTTGGTAACATCTCTATAATTTTAAAAGGGCATCATTTCTTTTATCTTTTATAAATAGTGGCCCGGTCGTCCTGGTAGATTATTTCCCAGGGGTAAATAGGATTGTTTTTAAGTTCCAAGTCTAAAAAAGTGCCTTTGGAAATAAATAAGCAATCGGCGTTGTAGTCTATCAGTCTTTGGCTAAAACCGTTTCTTGCCTGGATTATTTCTAAATAGATTGTATAAGGGCTTTTGCCCTCAGGGGTGGGCCAGGCCGGCATTCTGCCGTCAACAAAAGTTTTAACTTTCGGCAAATGCCAGGATAAATAACCTCCCCATTCATAGGTATTAAATAAATTAGGACAGAGTTCTTCTTTTCCCTTTAAGAATTCAATCGCTTTTTCCGGCAAAGGCCAGCTTTTTTGGGAGGCGATCTGCTGCCAGTAGTTTTTTAGGTTTGGAGGATTGACCAAATGGGCAACAATTATTGTTAATAAAATTAATCCTGTTAAAAGTAGGCAGGCTTTATTAATTAATCGCCTTCCGCCCTTTTTCTCTGAGAATAATTTTGCCAGCAGATAAACCGAACTGAGAGCGAAAAAAGGCAAGTGCCTTTTGGCTTTAAAAGAAAGATAAGTAAAAAATAACCAGCTTAGACCGAAAGTAACCAGTCCTTCCTTTTTGAAAAAATCGCTGATTTTTAAACTGAGCAGTTTGATAATCACTAAAGAAGCGATCGAAAGAATTACCAAGACATAAAGGCTGTTTGGCGGGGTCCACTCGGCGATTAATTTATTTAACGGGTACCAAGAGTGGCGGTAACTTTCCCAATAAATTTTAAAACCGAAAGGGTTAATCAGGGTGGCTAAAAAAGCGGTGATTGAAGCAATTGCCAGCCCGACCGCTTCTTTGTTTTTCTTTCGGATAATCTTTTCCAAGAAGTGGAAACCAAGAAGGACGAAGCCGAAAATAAAGCCGCCGTGAAGATTGGCCCAGATTAAAAAAATAACCGGAATTAAAAACAGGCTCTTTTTGTCGATCGGTTTGGACAAGAGGTAAAGAAGGGTAGAGAAACCCAGAATACTTAGTGTTTGACTTCTATAACCCATATTGGTTGCCGGCAGGCTTAAGAAAAGGGTCAGAAGGATTCCGAAAACAGGCCAGAATGTTTTTTTAGGAAAAGAAGCAATAATGGTCCAGGCGATCAGAGAAATGATCCCTGCTCCCAAAAAGGCCAATCCTCCAAAGCCTAAATATTTATAGACGACAAAAGTAATTAATTGGTAAAGTGAATAGGAGTGGATCCATTGATATTCGGGAAGAAAAAAGCCGATCTTGTTTTTTCTAAAAACAGAAGCAGTCTCGAAAATATGCTGACCGTATCTTAAGTGCCAGCCGAGGTCGGTATCTGTGGGCAGGAATAAATAGGAGATGAAAACAGCGCCGATTAAAAGCGCTTTGGCCAAAAATGGTCCATTGACTGTTTTTTTCGACCAGATTTGCAAGTTTATCAATTGGCTGGTGATCAAATATTAATTTGCTTGATAATTGCCGATTTTTCCGGCTCAGTAATCAGTTCCGGCTGGCAACAGTCTTTAATTAGGGTAGGCAAGAGTTCCAACTTTGCCTGTTCACCTTTCTCAAAAGTGATCAGTGCGATTGCCCCGATTCTAGTTTCCCGGCTCCACATCTGGTCAAAAACAAAGTTGCCCAAAGAGTAGAGGATTAACTTTCCTTGGTAATATTCAATTGGTTGGAGTACGTGAGGGTGGTGGCCGATCACTAAATCGGCGCCGTGATCTATCGCCAAATGGGCCAGTTCTTTTTGCCTTTGGCTTGGCGTCTTTTGATATTCAACTCCCCAATGGAAACTGACAATTACTAAATCCGACTCTTTTTTACTCTTTTCAGTTTGACCGGCAACTTCTTCTTCCTCAGTAGGCTGAACAGTATCATCAAAGCCTAAAAACGCGATTCTTCGTCCGTCAATATCCCGTCGGCCGATTGTTCCGGATCCGAAATAGCCGATCCGGTAATCATTTAGAGCCTCTAAAGTTTGTTCAAAACCTTCCTGACCGTAGTCATCGGTGTGGTTATTGGCTAAATTGACCAAGTCAATTCCGGCAAAAACAAGTCCTTCGACAAGCTCAGGACTGGCGCAGAATTTCATTCCGGTTCTGGTCGGCAAACAATTTTTAATCAGCGGACTTTCAAGATTGGCGACAGCCAAATTGGCCTCTTTTAAAATTTCAGCAGTTTTTAAAAAAGGAAAATTCGGGTCCTGCCTGGTTTTAATTTGCCAATTAACTTCCCGGCCCAGGCCAAGATCGCCAACGGCGGCGATAACAATTTTTTGGTTTTTTCCCTCCTGGTTTAAAACCGGTTGGGAATCTTGATGATTTGCTTTTTGGCTTACCGCCGCTTTGCTTTTTAGGGCTCGGTTCTCTTTTACTTTTTTAATTTTTACCAGGAGATAAATATTGGCTAAAATCAAAAAAAAGATTAACGCCGCAAACCAAAACAGTTTTTTCACAATTTTATTTTAACAGCTAAGCTGGTAGAATTTAAAAGATGGAGCAAACAAAAAGAATCACTTTTTTTGGTTTTTCCGAGGCGGCGGCGGAAGACGAGGATTATAAAAACGCTTACCAAACGGCGGCTCTTTTGGCTAAAGAGGGCTTTGTTATCGTCGACGGCGCCGGGCCGGGAGTAATGAGAGCGGCCACCGAGGGAGCCAAAAGCGTTGGCGGTAAAACGATCGGGGTCAGTTTTAACCCTAAAGGGATGACCAACTTCGAAGGCCGGGATCCGGGCAATTTAGTCGACCGGGAAATTGTTGCTCCGGACTATTTTGAGCGGACGATGAAACTGATCGAATTAGGCGATGCTTTAGTCTTTTTTAATGGTGGTACCGGCACTATCTCCGAGTTTGGCATGGCTTGGGGCTTAGCTCGGCTTTTCTTTGGCAAGCACAAGCCGTTGATCCTTTTCGGTTCCTGGTGGCACGAGATTATGGAAGCTTTTGGTAAAAACATGCACCTTCGCGACCAGGAGATCCGGGTTTACCGGATTGTCAACACTCCGGAAGAGACGGTTGAAGAAATAATCAAAACTATCGGCAGACCAAAGATGTTGGCTTAAGGTTATTTATCTTCCGGTCCTTCTCGAAGCTCTTCCCCGAAGAACGGATCCGTGAACTATTTTTCTTATCCACACAAGTTTCGCGGTCGGTGCTAATTGGTCTAATTGTCATTGCGAGGAGCCACCAGCGACGAAGCAATCTAAAAACGAGATTGCTTCGCATTCGCTCGCAATGACAACAAGTGCGAAACTTGTGATCCAGTAGCTGTCTTTTTTGCCCCTTGACAACTCTTTGTTATGGGTATATATTCATAATAGTTAGTTATTAATTGCTAACCAATCAAGAGTGACCAGGCCAAAAAGACCGAGAAGAATGGGCTTTTTCCCAGAGGCAACTTATTTTAAGCCAATCGGGATACCGCTTTCTTTTTTAGATCAGGTAAGTCTTTCTTTAGATGAGCTTGAAGCGCTGAGATTGGCTGATTTTAATCAAATCGATCAAATTGAAGCGGCAAAAAAAATGAAGGTTTCCCAAAGCACCTTTCAAAGGATTCTTTGCTCGGCTCGAAAAAAGGTTTCCGGAGCATTAGTTATTGGCCAGGCGATTAAAGTAGAAGGAGGTGAGATATCTATGCCAATTACACCAGGTATGGGCAGGGGTCGCGGCCGCGGTATGGGCAGAGGCCGGATGGGAGGACAATTTTCCGCTGGTCCAGGAGGAGTTTGTCTTTGTACCAATCCGGATTGTAAAAATGAAATACCGCATCAAACCGGCGTTCCCTGTTTCAAAACTAAATGTCCTAAATGCGGCAGTCCGATGATCAGGAAGGTTTAAAGTAAAGCCTCCCCGGCCGGAGTATTTACGGACAGATTTAACCCAGAAAGAGACGGAAAGGATACTGTTTGAAAGGAAGCAGTTTAAAAGAAGTAAAAAATATCTCTATGAACCTGTTTCAAAAGTGATCGCGAACGAGTGAAGCGAGTGCGGCGATCTTGTTTTTAAAGCTAGATTGCCGCGTCGTTAACACTCCTCGCAATGACGTAAAGAGTTTTGAAACCAGTTGTATACAACGTATCGCTATAGATGAACCAGATCAAATCTGCTGGCGCAGGTTTGCTCGATTCACTATTATTAATAAGGGAAATAAACAGCATTTTTAATTTAATTCCTCAATATCTAATAATTAAATACCTAAACGACCACCCGGATCAGGACCGATTTTACGCCCGGTTAAAATCAGATTTATCGGGAAAGTACGATTACGGCAATATTGCCGATTATTTAAAAGAGAAGGGGATTTTCATAAAAGAGACTATCAAAGAAGCGAAACGGGAGTATTCCCGCTTAAAGTATCAGGACTTTTTCTCCTGATCCGTTTTTAAGGAGTTTTTGTTCTGCCGGGCAGCCTCAAAAATTTTCCCTCTTGACATACCAACTTTAGTTTTAGTATCATCTCAGCACCTATACCTCAGGTATGGGTATTAAAATTTTAAAATTGACTTTTAAAGGAAAGAAGTTAAAATAATTTTTGCCTTTTAGGTGTTTTTTTGGAGGAAAAGTCGATGAAAGTGATTAAGATCGGCGCGGTTTGGTGCTCCGGCTGTTTGGTGATGAGACCGAGGTGGCAGGAAATTGAAAAGGAAAATCCTTGGCTGAAAACGGAATATTACGATTTTGACCAGGATCAAAAAAAAGTTGGGAAATATTTAGTTGAAAGTGAGAATTTGCCCGTCTTTATCTTTTTAGACAAACAAGGAAAAGAATTTTTAAGGCTCCATGGAGAGCCTTCCAAGGCCGATTTGGTGAAAATTATTATGGAAAATAAAGATAAATGATTCGCAAAATAAGCAGCGCTTTTTTGACGGTTTTGCTTCTTTTTCTCTTGGCGGCTCCCGTTTTAGCCCAGAACGATTCCCAGGTTGAAGTCTACTTTTTTTGGAGCAACGACTGTCCTCATTGCGCCCAAGAAGAGGTTTTTTTGGACAAATTAGTCAAGAAATACCCCCGGATTGTCTTAAAAAGTTTCGAAACCAGCCAAAACCAGGATAATTTCAATTTGTCGCAGAAGTTCCGCAAAGACTTGGGTATCAAAAAACCATGGGTTCCTTTGACGGTGGTCAACGACCATTATGTGATCGGCTTTCGTGATGAGGAAACTACCGGCCAGCAAATAGAAACTATGATCAAGGACGCCATAGAAGGCAACACCGGCCGCAGCAGTTTGGACAATGTTCCGGAGTCAATCTCTTTGCCGGTTTTTGGTTCGGTAAAACTCCAGAGTTTGTCTTTACCGGCTCTTTCTGTAGTTTTGGGTTTGCTTGACGGTTTTAATCCCTGCGCTATGTGGACCTTGCTTTTTTTAATCAGTCTTCTTTTGGGAATGAAAGACAGGAAGAGAATGTGGATTTTGGGAACTGCTTTTATTGTTTCTTCGGCTTTTGTCTATTTTTTGATCATGGCCGCCTGGCTTAATTTTTTCCTTGTTTTAGGTTTTGTGGCCTGGATCAGAGTTTTAATCGCTTTAGTCGCCTTGACAGCCGGAGGTTACAATTTAAGGGAATATTGGATCAACAAAAACGGCGGCTGCAAGGTCACCGGGAACGAAAAACGGCGG
The DNA here is from genome assembly GCA_018830585.1 of Patescibacteria group bacterium. Lineage (GTDB taxonomy): Bacteria > Patescibacteriota > Microgenomatia > UBA12405 > JAHJSD01 > JAHJSD01. The sequence goes on along the minus strand of JAHJSD010000090.1, from coordinate 4,780 downwards.
CGTATTTTTGAAAGGATAAGAAAGATAACTGAAAAAGAGCAGTTTATCTTGGCTTTGGGAGGGATAATTCTGTTGGCTTTCGCAGTTAATATAGTTGAACTATTGTGCTCCGCCGGACTGCCGGCGGTCTTTACCCAAGTTTTAGTGATTAACGACTTGTCTCGCTGGCGTTATTATTTCTATATTCTGCTTTACATCCTCTTTTTTATGATTGACGACCTTTTTGTTTTTTTTGCGGCGATGATTACTTTGAAAATGGTCGGAATCGAAACCAAATACGCCCGCTTCTCCAAGTTAATCGGCGGCGCTTTAATGATTGTCATCGGTCTGCTGATGTTTTTCAAGCCCGAGTGGCTGATGCTTAAATAAACAGGTTCAAAAACGTCTATTTCTGTCATTCTGAACTTACAGATTCCCCCTTCGTCATTCTGAGCGGAGCCCCGTACCACCACAGTACCACGCAGGGTACATGGTAGGTCCGGTACAGGGTAAAGCGAAGGATCCCCACCCGCATCGCCTAACGGTTCTCGCCCGCTAACGCCTGAGCGTAGCGATGGCGAGCAGGCAGTGTTTGGCGGGCACGGCCCCTGAACCGGCAATTTGCTCTAATCCACTGGGGATCCTTCGTCATCGGAATTCCTCAGGATGACGGAGGGGAGCAACCTCATCATTCTGAGCGGAGTCCTGTGCCGAATGGTACGGGGGGCGTAGCGAAGGCCCCCCTGAACCGGCAATTCGCTAATCCAAAGGGGATCCTTCGTCGTTGGAACTTCCTCAGGATGACAAGGTTGTTCCAAAGGGGGATCCTTCGTCATCGGAATTCCTCAGGATGACGGAGAAGGGAAAGTCCGCCTTCGCGAAAATCCCAAAGGGATCCCGCGGCGGCGAGATTAAGCCTCGGAGCTTCGATAAGGCTTCTTTAAGGTTGCTTCAAGCCGGTTTTTTTGTTAAACTTGACGGCAGCTGCTATAAAAACAGGCAGATTTAAAAAGAAGTTATTTTAATCTTGACAGTTAATGTTTAGGATCCGTAGCTCAGTTGGCTAGAGCGTTTCGTTGACATCGAAAAGGTCAGAGGTTCGAGTCCTCTCGGATCCACAGTGCAGGTTTACATAAAGGCTGGTTTAGAGGGGGCGGTTAGATAGCCCCGCGGTAACGGGGTAATTTACAAAAGGTCAGACCTGCCTGTCCTCCTGTCGGCGGATAAACTGGCAGGCAGGGGTTCGCCCTGTCATCCGACAGGGCGTGAGTCCTCTCGGATCCACAAGCCTTGCGCTTTGCGCAAGGAATTTCCAATCCCGAAGGGACCCCTTTGGGGTTTCCAATTTCCAAATCCCAAACAAATTCTAAATTCTAAATCCGAAACAAGTAACAAATTAAAAATTTAAAATTCTAAATCCCGAAGGGATCTCTTTGGGACAAATACCTGATTTCAAACTTTCCGAGCTCCGTTTTTTTTTGTTTAGAATTTTAAAATTTTGGAGATTAGAGTTTGTTTGGACTTTGGAATTTGAGATTTGGAATTTTTTAAAGTTTGGGTGTGTAGCTCAGCTGGCTAGAGCGTCGTCCTGATAAGACGAAGGTCCCTGGTTCGAGTCCAGGCACACCCACAGAAATGGAGACCTACATTCGATTTTCAATCGCAACACCCAAGCTTTTTTGAAAAACTTCTAATGAGGTTCTAAAACCTAAACACTTTCTTGGCCTATTATTAATTTCTTTGACAATATCGTCAAGTTCCTCTTGTGTAACCACTCTTAATTCTGTCTTCTTGGGTAAGTATCTTCTGATCAGTCCGTTATGGTACTCATTGCTGCCTCTTTGCCAACTGGAGTATGGATCTGCAAAGAATACCGGTAATTCAAATTGTTTGTGTTTGGTAAATTCTTTTCCGTTGTCTACGGTTGTTGTCCTTTTGGCCTCTGCTGGAAGTTTGTTAAAGATTTCCCTCTGTGCCCTTACTGTTTCGTTGGCTTTTAAGTCTTTAATTAGCTGAGCTTGTAAAAACCTTGTTTTTCTTTCGACTTCCGTGTGAATGCCTCCTTGATGATTCTTGCCCTCTATCAAATCTCCTTCCCAATGACCAAATTCTTGTCGGTTCTCAACCACCTTGGGCCGTTCGTGGATGCTAACTCTATCTGGAATTCTGATTCTTTGAGATTTTCTTCCATGTTTCTTTTTTCTTTTCTTTTGTTTCCTTGGTAAATATTCCCAAAGTTTTTCCTCTTTGTTCTCTAATGCCTAGATGTAACGATAGATTGTCTCGTGGTGTATCTGCCAATGCTTGTTATTACCGTGTTTTAGTTTTAGCCTGCCTGCTATTTGTTCCGGGCTCCAGCCTCTCCTCAATCTTTTTCTGACGTATTCGTAAATTGGTTTATTCTTAAGAGGGTGGCGCTTGCTCGACCTTGATTTTCTCCTTGCTGCCATTGCCTGAGCGTGAATTGCCACATAGTAATCTTGCCACCGGTTCCTTTTTAGCTCTCGGCTTATTGTTGAAGGATTTTTTCTTAATTTTCTGGCAATCTCTCTTACCAAAAACCCCTTTGATCTCCAAACTGCAATGAAATCCCTTTCTTTTGGTGTTAGTTTTTTATGTTTACCCATCCTTGCATTTTACGGCAAGGTGTTGCGATTCGATTGCGAACTTACACTCACTAATACTTGAAATTAAAAAATATGATATACTTTTTTTAGGAGATACATATGGAAAATCAAATGAATGTTGGTGACCAAAATACTCAGCAAATCGGGCAAAATCCGATTAATCAACCGCCTCTATCTCCAGAAAAACCAAAAGTAAACTATTTAGCAATGACTGGAGTTATTCTTGTTTGTTTTGTAGTTTTTGGGTTTGGAGGATATTATTTAGGGAAACAGTCTCCAAAATCTCAAACTGCCGTGAATGATGGACAAAATCAAATTTTTCCCACTGCGACTCCTCAGGTAAACAATCCGCCACCATCTAACACTACAGAATTAGACCCCATGGCCAACTGGAAAACTTATAAGCTCTCTCAACTAAAAATGAGTTTTAAAATGCCACCACAACTTAATCCATCCGAGGAACTAAACTTTACTACTTCTCAAAGTAATCTTTATTGGAACGATTCTCCAAATAGCCTAGTAAAACTTTATACCACATCAGTAAAATCAACATTTGAGGGCGGATTTTCATATCTTTATGGTTGTGTGGGATATAAGAAATCAGGAGCAGGTTATAAATTCCTCACATACACGAACGCAGAAATAGATATGCCAAGCGAATTAACAAAGGAGACTATTAATCAAAATCAAGTCAAATACTTGATAGTTAAAAGCAATCCGAATCAAGTAATTGAAGGAATGCCACCAATTGGCATAACTGAAAAAGGGTATATCGCGGCAATAATAAACACCAACAACACAGAATATCCAGCACTTGTCATACAAATGAAACTGACTAACGATAACACTGAAAGTATTTTCAACCAAATTCTTTCTACATTCAAATTTTCAAATTAACATATTCGCCCGAAGGGCGATAAAATCGCGCGCGCGAAACATAAACGAGGCCGAATTTTTTCGTAAAGAGTCCACAGATTTGAAACAAGGAAGATGTTGGGGTGATGAAAAATCAGTCTGATTTTTCATCATAAAAAATCCATTTAAACCAACCCGGTTGATATGATAAAATTAAACATGGCCGTTTTCGTTTCAACCAAGACCTGTTGTTGTCCTCTGTTCTTAAACGGAGGGCCTTTTGGCTGATCTGAAATAATTTTAAAATTATTAAGCCCTCCGGAAACGGAGGGCTTTTTTTTGTACACAAACCGAGTACTATTTTCGCGCTTGGGCGCTATAACTGTCATTGCGAAGGAGCGCCAGCGACCGCGGCAATCTCGGTTCATTTGCCGCCAGATCGCCACGCTCTCCCGATCGAATCGGGATCGCTCGCGATGACAGAAAATGCGGAACCTGTGTAAAAAAACTATGAGCTTTCCTCCTTCGCTGAAACCCGCCTGCCGGCAGGCCCTGTACCATACGGTACGGGGCAGGCAGGGCTACGGAAGGATGATGTGCCAGTGGGTAAATTGGTTTTCTGGTTCGGTATGTTCGCCCCAACCGGGCGTTTGAGTTGGTACCACGGGTTTTGCCCGTGGGGCTCCATTGGTTAAAGGACAAAAAATGAATTATCCAAATTTGTTAAACACAATCGGAAACACGCCGGTGGTTGAAATCAGCCGGTATTCAAGGAATAGAAAGGTAAAAATACTTGCCAAATTAGAAGGAACCAACCCCGGAGGGTCGGTAAAAGACAGAGTAGCGCTTTACCTGATTAACGATGCTGAAAACAGAAGGGTTTTAAAAGAAAATGTGGAAATTATCGAGGCAACCAGCGGCAACACCGGCATCGGTTTGGCAATGGTGTCTGCAATTAAGGGTTATCAATTTACCGCGGTGATGCCGGGAAACGCCAGTATCGAGAGAAGGGAGGTTCTAGAGGCTTACGGGGCAAAGGTGATTTTGACCGACGGAGGCAGAGGCACCAACTACGCTATTCAGGTAGCTCTTAATTTGGTAAAAGAAAATCCGGGCAGATATTTTATGCCCAACCAGTTTGACAATCCGGCTAATGTTTTGGCTCATTATCAAACCACCGGCCGGGAGATTATTCAACAGGTGCCGGAAGTAACCGCTTTTGTTGCCGGCATGGGAACGGGCGGAACTTTAATGGGAGTAGGCCAAAAACTTAAAGAGTATCGCCCGGAAATTTTCATTGTTGGAGTTGAACCTGACCC
>JAHJSD010000089.1 GCA_018830585.1 Patescibacteria group bacterium | reverse complement strand
TTTGGAATTAACCTCAACTAACCATTCTGGGGGAATTTTGATTTGGATGAAAGACACAAATTATAAAGATTTGGAAGACTGGACGAAAAAAGATCCTTCGGCAAGTCATTCGACTCTGAGGGATGAGCCCTCAGGCTCAGACTCGAAGAGCTCAGGGTCATCCTGAGCGAAGCCGAAGGATGACCAGCTATATATAATTCCGAAGGGAGGTGAAAAGTTATGATTTCGCAAGTCAGAGATAAGGCAAAGAAGTTTTTAAAAGAAACTATCGGAGCTGAAGGAGAGGTAAGGATAGTCACTGTTGAGAAAAATGGTGACGGATGGATTGCGGAGGCAGAAGTGGCAGAAAAGAATCAGTTTTTAGCCACTATCAATCCTAATTATAGGGTATTTGAGAAACGCTTTTATACCATCAAGCTTGATAATAATCTTGAAGTTTCTTCCTATAAACAAGGGGAAGGAAGCGAGGAAGAAAAGGAGGTTTAATAACTATGGTTTCAAAAGTTGGGCTCTATGCTTATGGGCTAGTTGCTAAGAGCCCTAAACAACTTAATATTTTAGGAATTGATAAGAAGAACAAAGTCTTTTTTGTGGAAGGAAGAAATCTGGCTGTTTTAGTCAGCAAAATAGATGTTGGTAAGTTTCAGTGCCAAATAAAGGAGGGACTTTCCGAATTGGCGAAAGCTAAAGATAGTTTTCCGAGGAGAGTCGGAGAACTCTTAAGAACTCATGAGGGGGTAGTTGATACCCTTGGAAAACTAACGACGGTTGCCCCATTTAAATTCGGGACGATTTTAAAAGATGAAGAAGCGGTTTTTAAAATGTTAGAAGATGATAAAGAAAGGTTTGAGGCACTTCTTTCTAAATTCACCGGCAAGGAAGAATGGGGAATCAAGGTTTACGCGGATAGTCAGAAGTTCAAAAATTATCTTACGAAGAGCGAGCCAAAACTGAAGGTGCTGGCGGAAAAAAACCTGCCTGCCGGCAGGCAGGGAGAAAAATTATCAAGAGGAGCTGCTTATTTATTAGGAAGAAAATTGGAAGAAGATTTAAAAGATAAGGTTACGGCACAGTTCAACAATATTGCCGAACTTATTTTTCGGGAAGCAAAAAAGTATGCCTTTGAGGCAAAGCTAACCAAAACGTTACCCAAAAAACTTACTGGCAAAGATAAGGAGATGATATTAAATAGTGCTTATTTAATAGAAAAGGATGAGGTTTCTAATTTTAATAGAGAGATAAAAAAACTGAAGGAAAAATACGAACGAGCAGGGATAGGTTTTGAAGTTTCCGGACCGTGGCCGCCATACAGTTTTACCTAATTAACCACCTCGGATGGTGGCAGGCTGGAGCGAAGCGGAAGCCATGACTCCTCCGAGGTGAAAAGTGAAAATGAATCAAATAGTCAAAAATCAGCACTTTACCATTCTGGAGCTTTTAGACAGGCTTTTAGATAAAGGGGTGGTGGTTAAGGGAGAGATACTTCTCTCAGTGGCTGATATTGACCTTGTTTATCTTAATTTGGGTCTTTTACTTTCCTCGGTCAAGACCGTTGAGAAAGCTGCCCGAAAAGGTAGTAATGGAAAAGCAACTTTAGTTTCCTGGGAAACTTCAACTCAAGGAGAGTTTCTGAACGAACCACAAATAGAGCTTGGAAAAGAAGTTAGGGAAAGTAAAGATGGCAATGGAAAAGTGGCAGTGAGGGCGTTGCCTTCAGTAATTGATCACGGAATGGAAGAAATTTTTAGGCCAAAAGCAAATATTGATCCTAAAAATGTAGAGAGGGGATTGGCAAAATTGGTTTTAACCCTAGTTGACCTCATCCGTAAGCTTATGGAAAAGCAAGCGGTACGGCGAGTAGAAGATGGATTCTTGACTGGTGGGGAAATTGAGAGAATGGGAAATGCCTTTTTACTTTTAGATGAAAGGATGGAGCAACTAAAAGAAACTTTTGGTTTAAAAGACGAAGATTTAAGTTTAGATTTAGGCCCTTTAGGAGAACTTATATGAATAATTCAACCTGCTTGATTTATCAAGACTATGAAAAGGATGCAACCGAAGTCACGGCCAAACTTAATGGGAGTCAAAGTTTGCAGGAGAAAGCAGAGCTTGCTCAACAACTTATTGATCTTGAGACAAAGCTGAACCCTTGTAAAGAAGGGGATGATCCAAATTGCCGGATCCAACGACAAACAGTGGTGCCATTGAGAAGAAAGACAGCCGAGACGATATTAAAGTTTTCTAAGGTTAAGAAAAGCAAAAATTTGTAGAGAGGGGGTGTTTATGGCAGAACAAATTACCAGTTTGCAATCAACGAGTTTGGCCGATCTTTTAGACAGGGTTCTTGATAAAGGAGTGGTGATTGTCGGAGACATCAAGATTGATTTAGTAGATGTTGAGCTTTTAACAATCAAAATAAGATTATTGATTGCCTCGGTGGATAAAGCAAAAGCTATGGGTATTAATTGGTGGGAAGGTGACCCGTTCTTAAAAGCAACCGAGTTTAAAAAAATGGTGGAAGAAAATAAGGAATTAAAAAAAAGGTTAGCTGTTCTCGAAAAACGAGTTACTAAAACTTAAAGATCAAACGAAGGAGGTGAAAAAACCATAAACTATGACTAAAACAGGAATAATTGCTTTATTGATAGTCATTGCAGCTATTTTTACAATTGGAGCGGTAGGCTTCGTAACTACTCCTCCCCAAAAGCCAGCAGCCATGCCTGCCGGCAGGCAGGTAGAAGCGACGCCTATCCCGACAATCCAGGAAAACGTGGCTAGTCCAACGGCAGTCGCAACTCTCTTACCGACCAGCGCATTACCCAGCGAAGAAGCCCGCCTGCAGTTGCCTTCGCAAAGCGATGGCGGGCAGGCAACACCCTCAGCTCAAAGAGTTGAGGTAATAATTTCAAATTTATCTTTCCAGCCAGCTTCTATAACTGCAGGGAGAGGATCAACTATAGTCTGGTGGAATCAGGATACGGTTGCTCATATAGTAACTGCCGAGGATGGGAGTTTTAATAGTGGCACTATTGTCGCAGGAGATACATTTGAGCAGAGATTCGACAAAGTCAAGGCTTACACTTACTCGTGCGGCACCTATCCTGAGATGAAAGGAACGATAATTATTAAATAAATTTCTTTCGGTCGTTTTTTGATGGAGATATGTTTTAAGAATTTTGCTTAAGACCTGCCGGCAGGCAGGTAAGGAAGGAGGTGAATACAGATGTTTCCTACCTTAATTATGGCGGCTGACCCCGCGGCATTAGCACCAGATGTAACGGCAACAATTCCAATAGGCGAAGCGCTTAACTTTGTCACTGCCTTTGGTACATTTCAAATAAGGACGATAGCTGTCCTTTTAGCAGTTGACATTATCTTAGGAATGGCTGCGGCTTTAGCCCAAAAGACGTTTAACTTTAATAAAGTAGCAGCGTTTATGAAAAATGGAGTCATTCCTTACCTTTTGGGTTTTGCTGTAGTGCAGTTGGTTATTGCCGGGATAGGATTTTATGCGGCAATCGTAACTTTTATTGTGTTTGTACTTGTTGTTATAAATATCCTGGCAAGTATTATTTCCAATCTGGCCAGCCTTGGGGTTAGCATGCCGTCGGTTCTAAAAAAGAAGTAAATTTTCCCAAACTGTCTTGAGATGTTGCGCTTTGTTTTATAACTCATGCTAATCCCCTCATTTGAGATGGGCGGTTCTTTTGACGATAGGATTTTTCAATCGCCGTTGCGAAATCCCGTGGGTTGGTGTGTCCCGCAGCGGCGGGATTAGCCCGCGGAAGTTATTCTTCGAGCGAATTATAATCCTGAGCCCGTCGAAGGAGTCGAGAAGAATTGTTAAAAAAGCCAAGTTTTTAACAATTCTTCGGCTCGATCTCAGGCCGAGAGACTCGGACCAGAGAGTCCCCCAGGTAAAAACCCGTGGCTTTCTTGGTTCAGGTATAAGTACCTATTTGTCTTATTAGACTTATGGGCCTTATTCCTTTCGGTTTTAGGAAACCCCGTAAGAGTATCAGCGGTGTGGACATAAGTCCGTAGAGCTTCACTTTCAACTTTTGCTTGACTTTTAAGGCCAAAATGATTATTATTCTCTGAAGGCTGAAGCGCGCAGTTATTGCCGCCTGTCAGCCTTATTTTTTCATTGGCACCTTAACAATTAAACAATTTAGATAAAAATGGAATGGTTTGTGGTAGGAAACTCCCGCTTTTTGCGGGTTTTAACTTTGAATTTTTTTAACTGAGAGCTTGATCCTTTTGTCACCGTTGTAAGACGGTTGACTTTAGAGAAACTCTTTCAGTTTTAACTGAGAGTTTGATCGTGGCTCAGGATGAACGCTGGCGGCGTGCCTAAGGCATGCAAGTCGAACGGGCCTTGTGCTTTGCACAAGGAAATTCCATCGGAAAACTCCAATGACCAAATTCCAAACAAATTCCAATATTCAATTATCAAAATTTGAAAAACTTTTTGTTAATTTGAATTTATTGTTTAGAATTTGCCTGCCTGCCGGCAGGCAGGTTTGTTTTTTGGTTTTTGTGATTTGGGACTTTAAACCTTTGGGATTTTCTCGCGCAGAGCGCGAGGTCAGTGGCAAACGGGTGAGTAACGCGTACAAACCTGCCCCTTAGTGAAGAATAGCCTTGAGAAATCAGGGGTAATTCTGCATATTCTCGTTCGTAGAACAAGAATCTTCAACTTTCAATTTTTAACTATCAAAATATTTTTGGTAATTGGAAATTTGAGGATTGGAATTTGTTTGTTTTTTGGAACTTGGATTTTGGAGTTTCTCGCTCTGCGAGCGAGTAAAGAGTGTAACTGCTCGCTAAGGGAGGGGTGTGCGCCCCATCAGCTTGTTGGTAGGGTAATGGCCTACCAAGGCGACGACGGGTAGCTGGTCTGAGAGGATGGTCAGCCACAAGGGCACTGAGATACGGGCCCTACTCCTACGGGAGGCAGCAGCTAGGAGTATTGCGCAATGGACGAAAGTCTGACGCAGCGACGCCGCGTGCGGGATGAAGGCCTTCGGGTCGTAAACCGCTAAACTCCGAGATCAAATCGGAGGATAAGTGCCTGCTAACTACGTGCCAGCAGCCGCGGTAATACGTAGGGCACAAGCGTTATCCGGAATTACTGGGTGTAAAGGGTCCGCAGGCGGTCTATTAAGTCTCCTGTTAAAGCCCCCGACTTAATCGGGGAAAGGCGGGAGATACTGATAGACTAGAGTGAGTTCGGGGCTACTGGAACTTGTCATGTAGGGGTGAAATCCGTGGATATGACAAGGAACACCGAGGGCGAAGGCGGGTAGCTAGGATTTTACTGACGCTCAGGGACGAAAGCTAGGGGAGCAAACTGGATTAGAGACCCAGGTAGTCCTAGCTGTAAACGATGCTCGCTAGCTGGTTTATTCTTCGGATTAGACCGGCGAAGCTAACGCGTTAAGCGAGCCACCTGGGGAGTACGACCGCAAGGTTGAAACTCAAACGAATTGGCGGGGAGGCGCACAACCAGTGGAGCATGTGGTTTAATTCGACACGAAGCGTTGAACCTTACCTGGGCTTGACCTCCATTTATGCCTGCTCGAAAGAGTAAGGCTTAACGGTGGATCAGCTGGTGCATGGCTGTCGTAAGCTCGTGGCGTGAGTCGTTCCCTTCAGTGGGGTAACGAGCGCAACCCCTGCCGCATGTTACTCGTGTCATGCGGGACAGGTCCGACGTTTGTCGGACAGGAAGGCAGGGATGACGTCAAGTCAGCATGTCGCTTATGTCCAGGGCTACACACATCCTACAATGAGATAGACAATGGGTTGCCAAGCCGCGAGGCGGAGCTAATCCTATCAAACTATCTCTCAGTGGGGATTGCAGGCTGCAACTCGCCTGCATGAACTTGGAATTGGTAGTAATCGGGGATCAGCAGGCCCCGGTGAATACGTTCTCGCCTCTTGCACAAATTAAATTGCGCCTTCCGGTTAATATTTCTAGTTCGTGTAAGTCGAACCAGAAGGAAGTAAACTTTCTGAAGCGAAATGGCATCCTCCGATGGTAACAGAGGAGTGAAGAGGGCCAAACTAGCAGTTTCCAGCTTGAAGCCGAAACGGCTTTGCTTAATAGCGATCCTGCGTGCAAACGGAGAAGCTATTTACTAAGTCTTTAAAAAAGACAAATTAAACAAAGTATCCGGGCTCGAGATGGGAACAAAAAGAAATATTGATCACGAAGGGAGATCCTGTTAATCCCATATCGTTGTTAACACACAGCGAAAAAATGGTAAAATAACGAGCGATTGTTATTTGATGGTTAATAGGAAGTCTGCGGCGCCCATAGTATTCCGACGTAAGTCGGAAAAAGGGGTTGCCCTATTTAGCTAGATGGTGAGATTAAATCCATTAGTTAATTAGCCGTTCGCTAGGGTGCGGGAAAACCGCGTGCCCAGCGGGGAGAGACATTTTATTTGGCAACAAATAAATAGATCTCAGAACACTGCCCGTCAACTGAGCCGAGTTGGCAATACCCGAAGATCCGACTTGTCGGAGTTAAGGTGGGGCCAGCGAGGAGCGGTAAGTCGTAAAATTGTTGCGACCTTTAGCGGAAACGCTATTGATAAATCTGGCTGTATCGGGAAAACCTAAGTTTAAATTTATACAGGTGCGATGTATACTTTAAATATGGCAATCGCGAGGGAACCCCGACGATCATGTCGGGGACTCCGTAGAGACTATACGCCAGCTCCTCCAGCCCCGTACCAGACGGTACAGGGGTCTGAGGATGAAGAGATAGTCCACGCCTGTGGAAACATGGGACAATTCTGATTCCCATAAGATTATTTTTTGGGAAAAAGATCGATGAACAAGGTATCTGTTCTGGAAGGAGCAGATGGATCACCTCCTTTCTAAGAGGCTAAAGAAATCCCCCTTTTGGGGGGTAAGTTTAAAAACGTTTCCTGCCACAAATTATTCCATTTTGAATTTTTTAAATCCGGCCGCTTCCGGCCCGGAAGAAATTTTAAAACAGACAGTACTTCTTTTTTCGGTTTTTCGCCTTTTTTATGGCAAAAAAAATGGAGCCCCACGGGGTAAACCTACGGTATCAGTCCAAACGCCCCGTTGGGGCGAAAATACTGAACCGGAAAACCAATTTGTCCATGGGTAAAGTTCATAGTTTTCCTGGTTCAAGTATGAAAGTGGGCGACTTTTACTCTCTTGATCCTAGGCTAATACCGAAACATATCGGTATTATCATGGACGGCAACCGCCGCTGGGCCAGGGGAAAGGGATTAAAGGACGGTGAAGGCCATCGGGCCGGCACCGAAAACCTGAAAAAAGTAGTCGACCATTGCCAGAAATTAGGGGTAAAACACCTTACCGTCTACGCTCTTTCTACCGAAAACTGGCGTAAAAGGGCCAAGGAAGAGGTCAGAGGCCTTTTTAACCTTTTGGTAAAAATAGTCAAAGAAAAAAAAGAAGAATACCGCCTTAGGGGAATTAAATTTTTTGTTTTGGGCAATTTCCAGGCTTTTCCCAGGAGAGTAAAAAGAGCCATTGACGAGGCGCTTAAAGTAGTGATCAAACAGGAGCGGCTGAAATTCAATGTCGCTTTAAATTACGGCGGCAGGGACGAAATGATCAGGGCGATAAAACAGATAATCAAAGACGGCATCCGCCCCGGCGAAGTAGACGAAAATTTAGTTAACCGCTATTTGGATACTAACGGCCAGCCCGATCCGGAATTGATTATCCGCACCGGCGGCGAAATCAGGCTTTCCAACTTTCTTCTTTGGCAGCTTTCCTACGCCGAACTTTATTTTACCGATACTTTCTGGCCGGATTTTGGTCCTAAAAAATTGGAAGAAGCGATTAAGACCTACCAGGACAGACAAAGAAGGTTTGGCAAATGAGAAGACCCCTGTTTCCGATTCGATCCTGGATTGTGATTTTTTCCGTCATGCTGAGTCCCGCTTTGTGGGGCGAAGCATCTATCGAAGCGCATCTTTTTTCTCTGGAGTGCTGGCTTGCCTCAATGTTCAGAGTCTTATACTGGGCGGTACAGGGCGAAGCGTGTATTTCCTTTCTCTCTTGCCTGACTATGATAATTATTCTCCGAACAGCGTCGAGAAGAATTGTTTACACCATGTTTTCGATAAGTCCTTGATCCCAAGCTTGTCAAGGGATTCGAACGGTGAAAATAAAAAAGACAAGTTCTCGACCGAGTCTGACTCGGTTCTCGACAAGCCTGCCTGCCGGCAGGCAGGCTCGAACAGTAAAGATAAAAAAACCAATTTCTCGACCGAGTCGGATTCTGTTCTCGACAGGCTCACTATCAAACTTGTCCAAGGGCTTGAACGATAAAATCTTTTATTCTTCGAATGAATCCCGCGCAGCGGGAGGAATTGAGAAGACCTTCCCGTCGATAGGCAGGAATTAGGCTATTTTAGGTTAGTGCTTCAGGCCACGCACTACCAATTCAAGATGAATCAAACGGTTGCCGTCACTGCGGGACTGGAGGAGCAGTTAAACCCTTTAGACCGGCAGATTGAAGACAAAACCGACAATTTGGATTAGCCAATAAGCGGCAAAAATTACAAAAAAGCCGACTACCGCCAAGGTAATGTTATCGGTTCCCTCCTTGACTTTGCCGGAATCTCCTCCCGAAGTTAACAGCTTAAATCCTCCCATGATTAAAAAGACAAACATGGCCAAACCTCCGAAGACTAAAGAATATCTTAAAAATTCCGAGACCATCTGTCCTAAACTGGAAATTTTCCAGCCCGGCAGGGCCGAAGCGGGATCGGGGATGGTCACCTGAGCGAACGCTTTCATTTAACTATTGCAATCCGGGGATGTGTAAAACATCAATCCCGATTAGCCTTAGAATAAATAAGGAAAAAATGGCGAAAAGCAATCCGGCTACCGAACTGGAGAAAAATTGCTGGCCGTTTTTGACCTTTTGCGGATCGCTGCCGGCGGTGAGGATCAAAAACCCGCCGTAAATCATCATCAAAAAGCCGACCCCTCCGATTATTGTCAGCAGGTTGGGCAGAAACCAGGTGATAAAGCTGGTGGGCGAATCAACCGGAATACAGCCGATGGCGGTATTTATTCCGGTGTCTCCGTTGCAAAAGATTGGCGGCATATTTGAATTATAAAGAAGTCCGTTGTCAATGACAAGATTGCTCTAATGGAGCCTTGCGGGGACAAACCCATGGTTTTCTTGGTTAACACCCATCTGTCTTATTGGTCTCATTTGTCCCATTAGCCTCATTAGTCTTGGAGCCATAACACCCCTGCGCCGTAGTGGGCCAATGGCTGGAACCTAAATTCTAACCCTTGTATAATGATCTTATCAAGATGTTTAAAATCGAAGTCAAACAGATTTTGGGCACTCCTAACGGTTCTGCCTGGAGTCAGGTCCATCATTTTGCCCCGGCCGAAGAAGAGAAAAGGAAAAAACGGGGCGAGCTGATCCTTTTAGTCAGTATCGGCCTGTCTTCGCCGGCCCAGGAGAGTTCTAATTTAGGCAGAGAAATCATTTCCCGTTTTCACGAAGAATATTTTGGCGATTTGGAAAAAGATCTGATGGTTTCGCTGAAAAGCGCTTTAGCCAAAGTAGGCCAGGAAAAGTCTCAATATTTCGACACTCCGGAAGAAGTCTCCTTGTTGGCAATGGTTGTTTGGCAGGAGTTTGTTTATTTGGCGGTTTGGGGTCGGGGCAGAATATTGCTCAGACGCCGGGAAAAAACAGCCACTTTGGCTCAAGGGGAAAAAGGAGAGCTTAAAATCGCCTCGGGGCCTTTAAAACAGAACGATCTCTTTTTTTTGGCGACAGAGGATTTTTTTGAAAAAATTCCCCAGGGGATTATTACCGCTTCCTTCAGCACCGAGGATTTGGAAACAATCGTCGAAATCCTAACCCCGGTAGTTCATGCCAGGGAAAAACAGGGCAGCTTAGCCGCGGTTTTGGCCAAAGCCGCTTCCGCCTCCGAAGAAATAGTCAAGCCGGTTTTAAGAGAAAAACCTAAGTTCCGGATTGACTTAATCAAAATTCAGCAGCGCTTATTTCGAGGCAAATTTTTGAGAAAAATCAGAAAAATACTGCCCCGGATTTCTTCACTTTTAAATTCGCTCCGGCCCAGAGCTTCCGCTTTAACGGTCGCTTTCGGGTTTTTAATCCTTTTATCTGTTTCCGTTTTTCTAGGCTGGAGAAAAAAAGTTTCCCAGCGCCAGCAAGTTTTGATCACCCAGCTGACTCTGTCAATAGAAGAAAAACTGCAGACTGCTTCGGTGATCAAAAATTTAGATCCGGAAAACAGCCTTAAACTGATCAAAGAAGCGGAAAGCGTTGTTGACCAATTGGAAAAAGTATCCCGGTCCCAGGCGGATCTTTTTAGGGAGAAGATAAAGGCTTTTTCCTCGAATCTCGGAGCAGAAGCAGTGGAACCCAAACTTTATTATGACCTTGGCTTGGTGGCGGAAAAAACCCAGATCACCAGCCTGTTTAGCGATGGGGAAAGAGTCCTGGTTTTAGACAATTCTTCCGGCCGGTTAATCGATTTGAATTTAGTTAAAAAATCCGGCGCCATTATTGCCGGAGGAGACAAGATTAAAACCCAGAAGTTGGTCGTTTTTTCGGCCGAAAGAACCTATCTTGTCGACGACGAAAAAGTCAGTTTGTTGAAAAACGGAGACCTGGCCGAGGCGGGCCAAATTGCCGCCGATGACCGGGTGATCGCCGCGGACGGCTGGTTGGGCAGTTTATATCTTTTGGATCGCCAAAATAAACAAATCTGGAAGTATCCGCTGATTGACAACGGTTTGGGCTTGAAAAGGGCCTGGTTAAAAGAGACTCCGGATTTTGGTTTCGGTTCGGTGGTGGATATGGCCATAAATGGCCATCTTTGGCTGCTTTTGGAAAACGGCAGAATTCATAAATTCCTTTCCGGCCGGGAAGCGGAGTTCCCCCAACAACTGCCTGCCGGAGTGGGCAAGGCTAAATTTTTATCAGTGGCCCAAAAAGGGGAAACAATCGCTTTCTGGGACGAGGAAAAGAAAATTATCTGGGTTTTTAACAAAAAAGGCGAGTTTGTTTTAAGACTGCCGGTTAAACTGGACCAAGCCAACGGAATTGCTCTCTCCATGGATGGGAAAACAATTTTTCTTTTCGGGACAGACAAGATTTTTTCTTTTGAGGTTAATCCCAGGCTAAGCCAGGATTCTCCTTAGCAAAAATTTCGCGCTTTCTGTCATCGCGAGCGATCCCGGTCCGGTCGGAAGAGCGTGGCGATCTGGTGGCAAATGAACTGAGATTGCCGCGGTCGCTGGCGCTCCCTCGCAATGACAGTTATAGTGCACAAGCGCGAAACCTGTATTTAATTTAAAGCAGTATAAAGAAGCATCTCCGCTGATGAAAAAAACCATTATCATTTGCCTATTTTTGTTAACCCTGGACTTTCTTCTTGCTAAAAATATTTTTGCCGCCGAGTGCAAGCCGGAATGTGTCAATAGCGATTCAATTGACGATTTAAAAAGATGCGCCGAAGAATGCAGTGAAATTTTAGGAATTTATCAGGGAGCCAATCTTAAAAATAAAGAGACCGCGGCCGCTTACGAAACCCAGGTTAAAAGATTTGGAGCGATGATTGCCGCCGCCAACGGCAAAATTAAAGCGGTAGAAGAAGATATTATTGATCGGGAGGTTGATTTAGGGGTTCAGCAAATACTTTTAAACCAGCGGATCAGGCGTCTTTATATTCACCAGCGGGAAAATTCAATAATTTCAATTTTGTTTTCTTCGCAAAATAGCAGCGAGTTTATCAGGAACTTTTTTTATCAGCAGACGGTAGTTAACGAAGACAAGGGCACGATTGAAGACCTAGGCCGGAAGTTAACCGGTTTAAAAGCAGACAAAGAATCTTTAGAGAAAAACCAAAAGTGGCTGGCAGTCCAAAAACAGGAAGCAGCCAATCAGGCAAAATTTTTAAAACAAGAGGTGGAAAAAACCGAAGAGTATCTCGATTCGCTCTCGTCGACAATTAAAAGCCTTTCCGACAAACAAAAATCCCTTTTAGCCGCCCGGTCCGGCACTTTTACCAGCAGTGTCGGCGATGTGCCCATCAGCTTCATCCCTTGTTCCGGCCCGCCGGGCAGCCCCAGTTTTTGCGATCCGGGCGGAGGAGATTGGTTTGCCGTTTTTTCCTTTGGCGCCTGGACGCACAGAAAAGGGATGAGCCAGTACGGGGCTAAAGGCAGGGCCGATCAGGGCCAGAATTACCAGCAAATACTCCAAGCTTACTACGGCAAGACTCCGGTGAACAAAGATACCGGCGGGACTATCTCCGTTTCCGGCTACGGTAATTTGAATTTTGAAGATTACTATCTTTACGGGATTGCCGAGATGCCCTCTTCCTGGCACAGGGAAGCGTTAAGGGCCCAGGCGATTGCCGCTAGGACTTACGCTTATCGTTACAAAATTGCCGGCAACACCATTTGC
This sequence comes from Patescibacteria group bacterium, assembly GCA_018830585.1. GTDB lineage: Bacteria > Patescibacteriota > Microgenomatia > UBA12405 > JAHJSD01 > JAHJSD01. The sequence continues at coordinate 14,686 of JAHJSD010000089.1, read as the reverse complement.
GTCACCGAGGCTTGCCAGGTTTTTAGCAGGTCAAAAGCCGACAATCCTCCTTCCGCCTGGCGTGAGGCCGTTAACGAGACCAGAGGCCAGGTTTTGGAAGATGTGGTTACTTATTACTCCTCTACTACCGGAGGTTATTTAACCACCTCCGGTTGGGACACCACCGATGGTCAGGGCGGCTCGGGCTTTGCCTCCCGGGCCTGGGAGTCAAAAGCCGGCTCCCCCTGGTTTTACAGCAGCTGGTACACCCAGACCTACAACTCCAATTCGGCCAAATGCGGCCGCTCCCATCCTTGGCTTAATTCCGAAGAAATGGCCGATATCTTAAACGCCTGGATAGTCGGTAACGACGAAAGGATTTTGCCGGTGACGATCAACAGCTGTTCTATCGGCGGAGTTACCGGCAACCCTTATTCTATCGCCGAGTTAAGAGATAAAGCCAATGAAAAAGGCGGCGCTTTTACCGCTGTCTCCTCTGTTTCTGTTACCTATAGCAATGACGGCTATACCAGTTCAGTTACTTTCCAGACCAACAAAGGCTCGGTTACTATCCCCGGTTCGGAGTTCAAACAAGCCTTTAACCTTCGCGCCCCGGGCTATATCGCCATCCGCAGCCTATTGTTTAATGTTGAAAAAAAATAATCGAAGTTACTCCTCCGAGGTGACCTGTCTGCCCTCCTGCCGGCGGGTAAACCGGCAGGCAGGGCTCTGGCTCTAGAAAGACTCCCCCGGGGTAGGTCATTGATCCTGAGCGAAAGCCGAAAGGACCTGGATTCCCCGGGGGTGGATTTCCAAACCGGGACCTTGGCTCTCCGGGAGCGAATCCGTTGTTTGCAGGATCTTATGATAAAATATTCGGCTAATGAGTTGGAGAGAGATAGGTCGAGACATTCTTTGTCCAAGACGAGCTGTTAACAGGTCGAGGGCTTGGTGGGCTCGACGTGGTGCTCTTAAAGAAATAGTTTCCTTCCACACCCCTTCCACACCCCCGTTCCACACCCCCGGGGTGGGTTAGGTTGACACCTGAGTAGAACCCCGGTCTAAGGGTCAGTTTTTCTCTACTCTTCATCCTATCTGCTTGATAGGGCCTGTTCTGATCCGCTCATTTAACCTTCAATTTTTTAATCCACCCAAAACCTCTTCTTGACATTGTATAACCTGGTATATACAATGTAGTCAATGATGGGTATGGGTTATAAAAAGCTTGTTAAGTTTATTTGGGATTGGGGTAACAAAGAGAAAAACTGGTTAGAACACAAGGTTTCTGATCGGGAGTGCGAAGAAGTATTTTTTGACCAAGATAAACGAGAATATCCCGACCCGGTACATTCTAAGAAAGAGATAAGAAAAATAGTTGTTGGCAAGACTAAAAAGGGAAGATTATTATTTGTAGTTTATACCGTTAGAGGTAGGTTAATAAGGGTGATCTCGGCCAGAGATCTAAGCAAAGGAAGGGAGGCTGATTTATATGAAAAAGCCGCTTAAGTTACCAAAATTTAAAAACGAAGACGAGGAAAGGAAATTCTGGTCTAAAATTAATATCGCTGACTATTATGAGCCTAGTGATGCTAAAGGAGTATCTTTCCCTAACCTCAAGCCTACGACCAGGTCAATCTCTATTCGCTTGCCTGAGTATCTTATAGACCGGATTAAAGAGCAGGCCAACGAAATTAATGTTCCCTATCAGTCGTTAATCAAGGGCTATCTTAAGAAGGCCGTTTTCGGCTAATGAAAGTCCCCCTCTTCACACCCCCGGGGTGGGTTAGGTTGACACCTAAGTTTTAGGCGGGTTTCTGAACCAATCTTTCAAACTCGTTTCTCTCCAAAGTCTCTTTTTCCAAAAGTCTTTCCGCTACCAAATCCAATTCTTTTCTGTGTTTCCCCAAAATCGTTTTTGCCTCCAGATATTGGGATTCAACGATTTTTCTAATTTCCAAATCAACCTTGGTTTGGGTTTCCGGCGAAATCTCCTCCGGCCGGATAAACGACTGTCCCCATTCGGTAATATCAACCTGTGGAGCAAAATAAATCGGCCCTAAGGAGCTCATCCCGTATTTGACCACCATTTGTCTGGCAATCGCTGTTGCCTGCCGGATATCAGCGGCGGCCCCGGTGGTTTTTTCCTTAAAAACCGTTTCTTCCGCCGCTCTTCCACCCATCAATACCGCGATTTGCGATAGAATTCTGGTGCTTTCTTCTAAAAGCCGGTCTTTTTCCGGAGGAGTAAAAGTATATCCGGCGGCAATGCCTCGGGAAACGATTGAAATTTTTTCGACAGGATTCGTTTTTGGAGAAAAGAAATTGACAATCGCGTGGCCGGCCTCGTGATAAGCGGAAATTCTCCTTTCCTCTTCAGAAACAAGCCTTTTCTTTTGCGGACCCAACCTTACTTTGATCGAAGCTTCGTCTACCTCCGCGTTGCCGATAGTTGTTTTGCTGGTTCTGGCCGCTAAAATAGCCGCCTCGTTAAGCATGTTTTCCAAATCGGCCCCGGAAAAACCGACCGTCCTGCGGGCAACATTTTTCCAGGAAACGTTTTTGACAAAGGGTTTGCCTTTGGCATGCAGTTTCAGAATTTCTATTCTTTCTTCCAAATCAGGCAGACTCAGGCTGATTGTCCGGTCAAATCGGCCCGGTCTGGTTAAAGCAGGATCCAAAATATCCGGCCGGTTGGTTGCCGCCAAAAGAATAATTGTTTCGTTCGGCTCCAATCCATCCATTTCCACCAAAAGCTGATTTAAAGTTTGTTCCCTTTCCCCGTGTCCGGGAGTGGCTCCCAAGCCTCTTACCGCGCCGATAGCGTCTAACTCGTCAATAAATATAATCGCCTTTTTCGCTTTTCTGGCGGTGGAAAAGAGATCTCTGACACGACTAGCCCCGATGCCTACTAACATTTCCATAAACTCCGACCCGGCCATATGCAAAAAAGGCACTTTGGCCTCTCCGGCGACCGCCCGGGCCATCAATGTTTTACCGGTGCCGCTTGGTCCGATCAAAAGGACCCCTTTTGGAGTCCTGGCCCCCATTTTCCTATATTTATCAGGATTTTGTAAAAAATCGACCACTTCTTTAAGCTCTTCTTTGGCCTCTTCAAGTCCGGCCACATGAGAAAAAGTAGCCTTACCGTTTTTTCTGAAAAAGCGCGCCTTTGATTTGCCGAAAGAAAATAGATTAGATTGAGCCTTGCCCGCCTGCTTGAAAATAAACCAGAAAATAAAGCCGGTTAATGCCAGCGGCGCAAAAGTGCCGATCAAATCGGCGACAATTTTAAACAAGTCCTGGTTGTTTATTTTCAGGTCGATATCAGCCGGGTCTATTCCCGAGCTTTTTAATGTTTCGGTAAAGCTGATATTAGTTTCCTTTTGGGTAAACAGAGTTTCCCCGTCGTGAAGCTTAAGCTGGATCCGGTTGTCAATCACAGTCACCTCTTCCACTTCCCCGGCCTTGATTTTTTCCAGAGATTGGGAAAGCGAGATTTCATCCACCGGCGGTCCGGAGAAAGTGGCGATTACCGAAAGAACATAAAGGACGAGCAAAGTGATCAGCACTCCCCGCCCCAGCCTTTTAAGCAACGAAGGTTTGGCCTTTTTGGTTTGCTTTGTTTTTGGGTTTTTCTTCAGGTTTAGCTTTATTCGCAACATCGGTCAAGTATAACATAGGGATCTTGAGTTAAGTTCAAAGTTAAAAATGAAAAATTAAAAGTTGTAATTCGGGGCCAAAAGATTTTGGATAGCTATCTATTTCCCGGTAGATGTGATTTATTTCCATTTAGTTTAATGATTTAAATCATTAAACTAAAAACTGCTTATTACGATCCGCCTCAACGCGCGAAAGTCTCAGTCGGGTGTTTCGATCCCGGAAATGAAAATCCGAAAAGATCCGGGATCGTGATTATCCGAAATGGAGCCCTATGAGAACAACCCGCGGCTTTCTTGGTTGATCTACTGCCACTCATTTTTTTCATCTGCCCCATGAGACTTATTTTAAGAAAGCGGAAATCAAGACTATTAGGTTCGGTGTATCTTAGTTCTTTATTTTAATCCTTAAAAAATCCTTTGCTTTGGGTTATAATTCTACCAATGGCAGAAATTTACCACCGCGGTTCAAAAACAGTTCCCAGACCGGAAATGAGAACTTCTTCCTCCGGAACAAAGCCCAAGGTAGGCAAATTCAGGAGCGAAGTTTACAAAATGATCGGCAAGAAAAATGCTTTTTTCCACGCTTTTGTTGCTCGGCCGAAAAAATTCAATTTTGAAACCCAGCTGGAAGGAGAAAAGATAATTCTTCTCCTTCGCCCCCATCCGATCACTCAAACCAGGTGGATTCTCCTCGCGGTGATTATGTCCTTCGGCCCGTTATTGCTAAACACATTTCCTTTGTTTGACTTTTTGCCTTTCAGGTTTAAGTTTATCGTTATTCTCATGTGGTATCTTTTGGTTTTTGCCTTTGCTTTGGAGAAATTCCTAAGCTGGTGTTTCAATGTCTATGTTGTTACCGACGAAAGGGTGATTGATATTGATTTCTACAATCTGATTTACAAAGAAATTTCCGACGCCGAGATTGAAAACATTGAAGATGTCACCTTAGTCATGGCCGGTGTTGCCCAGACGGTCTTTAACTATGGCTCGGTTTTCATCCAGACCGCGGCGGAAACGCCCCAGCTTCAGTTCGAAAATGTGCCCAACCCGGCCTTGGTAGTCCAGGTGTTAAAAAAAATGCAGATGGAAGAAAGACAGGAAACTTTGGAAGGAAGGGTAAGATAGGGAAATTAAATTTATTTGTTTATTAGACATTAAGCATTAATTGTTAATTGTTTAAGATTTAAAATTTAAAATTTATGATTTCTGATTTAAGAATTTTTAACATTTCCTGACCTCGTCCCGACTTAGTCGAGGACGGGTAACTTTGACCGTTTCGTCATTCTGATCCCGACGTTACGTCGGGGGAAGAATCCCCCAATCTCAGGCAACTTGCCTTCTGAAAGGGGATCCTTCGTCATCGGAATTCCCCCGTACCATTCGGTACAGGGCTTCGCTCAGGATGACAGAAAAAAGTTAAAGCTGAAAGATAGTAGCCAGCAGTTAGAGCAGTTAGTAGATAGAAGACGGAAGAAGAGTCTGTCACTGGGAATTCTTAAATGAACTAATGATTAAATGGCCAAATGATTAAATTATTTATTGTTTTAAGTTTTAATTTGTTCTTTTTACTTTTTCGTTCTTAGTTTTTAGCTCTAAAGATGCCCGCTTTTATTGATTTTATCCTAAATATCTCCATCTGGGCGGTGGCCAAAATAATGGTCATTATTGCCCTGTCAATCTATTTGGTCTTTGCTTTTGTTGTTGTCAGACAGGTGAATATGATGACCAAAGTAGTTTCCGGCGATCTTAGCTGGGCGATAAAAGTAGTCGCCTGGGCTCATTTCTTTTTTACTGTCTTTGTTGTTTTTATGTCCATAGTGATTTTATGAGCGAAGAACAAGACAAAGAGCTTCGAGAATCTTGTGTAAGAGAAGGGTTTGTGCCCCCCTCGTAGCAAAGCGGGTTGGTAGGGCAAGTTCCTCCCCTTAAAATTCGATCCCGGATCGAAAATCTGAAAACGATCCGGGATCGTGATTTTCCAAAATAAAAAACACACGGGCTTACACCTGTGGTATCTCCTGCCTGCCGGCAGGAGGCGTTAGCCAAAATGAACCAATGGTTCAATGGTTAAATATTTTCGTTTATTAGTTTTAACTTTTAAGTTGTAGCTTTGACTTTTGAGTTTTAAGCTTTTACTTTTTTATTATCTCCAAATTATTTTTGACCGCTTCCCACTCCTGTTTATCCTTTCCCTCCAGCTGAACAATATCCGGGATAACCACTCTTTTCCCCAACTCGATTATGTTCCGGATAGACGAATTAAAAGACTCCCCCGGGGCAGGCTTGGATTCCCCGGGGGTGGATTTTGAATCCGATAAATGCGCTTTCCATATCTTTAACCTTTTTTTGTTGCCGCCAGCTTTGGCAAAAGTAAACGCGCCAGGTTGGGGATTAAAAGCGCGGATTTTGTCTAAAATTTTTTCCGCCGGTTCCTGCCAGTTTATTCCCGCCTCCTCTTTTTCAATCTTTTTGGCCCAGGTTGCTTTGTTATGGTCTTGGGGCTGATTTATCCAAAACAAAGGCTTTCTTGATAAAAGATTGGCTTTGATCAGCTTGGCTAATCTTTCCGCCCCAATTTCAAACAATCTTGAAATCAGCTCTCCGGCGGTTTCCCCGGATTTGATTTTGACTTCAACCTGGTCAACCACCGGTCCGGCATCCATCTCTTTTACGGTTCTTAAAATAGTCACTCCGGTAATTTTGTCACCCGCCTCAATACTTCGAATCACTGGCGCCGCCCCGCGCCATTTGGGGATCAAAGATGGGTGTAGATTAATCACCATATTGCACCAGTCCAGCCAGAACTGGGGGATAAAGTTGCCGTAAACAGCAGTAATAGCCAGTACCGGCTTGCCCCTTAGTTTTTTTTCAGTTTTTTTAAGCGCTTCTTGGTCCAGTTTTTCCCATTTTAAAACGGTAATCTTTTCTTTTTGGCAAAACTCGGCTATTGGAACAGCGGTTATTTTTTGACCCCTCCCGGCGGGCCGGTCTGGCTTAGTGATTGCCAAACCGATGGGAATTTTTTCCTCAAGCAGTTTTTTTAAAACCAAAACCGATTCGTTGCTGGAACCGAAAAAAATAATCGGGCCGGTTTTAATCACAGGATCTTTTTTGGAGAAAGACAGGATTTTCTTTTTAGTTTTGACGGCAATATCCTTGTCTGTCTTTTCGGCCCGGATTAAGGCGGAGGGCCCAGGAAAATTTGCCGGAAGAATCAGCAAATCTTTTGGCATGGCAAGTTTTTCTATGGCGGCGTTTTCATCCTGGTTTCTTCCCAGAACAACAAATTTTTTTCCAAACCAAAAATGCCGCCCCAATTTTGAGAGCTGGGCATCATTACCGCTGAACCCGGGCTTCTTTTTTAGAAAAAGTTTTAGTTTTTTGGCAAATTCTATTTCAGTTAACAAACAGCCTCCGGCAGGCTGGGGGAACTTTAAACCAATTTTTTCAGCTAAAGCCGTTTGTCTCTTTCTACTTCTGCCCCGAATATCAAATAATCCCTCTTTTTTTATCCAGCCTTTTTTCTCCGGCAGGGTAGTGGCAAGCAGTTTGGCGGATAGGGGACGGACCAACCTCCCTTTTAAATTAGATTCCTTGGCGATTGTTAGCAATGCTTGCTTGTTTTGCGAAAAAGGTCTCTGTCCCAAAACCTCGCCGGTAGCGACAAAGTCAAAATTTTCTTTTTCAAGAATTTTTTTAGCGGTTTTGATCATCAATAGGTGGCAGTCAATGCATGGGTTTATTGCTTTGCCGTGGCCGTGTTTAGGATTTTTGACGATTTTCAAATGTTCTTTAGAAAAATCAACTATCTGGTATGGGATCTTTAACTGCTCGGCCGCGGCAACACCTTTTTCCGGGCCAAAAAAGTAACTCTGGAAAACAAGAGCCTTGACTTTAATACCCTGTTTTTTGATTAGATAGGCGGCCAAACTGGAGTCCAGACCACCGGAAAGCAAGACCAATGCTTTTTTGCTCATTAAGAAGAATTATACTAAACTTTGCCCCAAACCCATTTTTTCTCTGTTAAAAAACTTCTGACTCTCCTTACTTTTCGAGCGAAGTCGAGAAATTCTTATCTTCTTATTTTTACTTCTTCACTTTTCACTTTAAATTTTTTTGTGGCAGGGGAGGGACTCGAACCCTCGAACCTCTGCGTTATGAATGCAGCGCTCCCCGACAAAAGCTATGCATTTTGACGGGTCCGCCTAAATGTGTAACTTTCGGCGGATAACCTCGTCCAGAGGACGATGGGCCTCTGGCCCAAGCTGACCTGCCTGCCCTCCTGCCGGCGGGTAAACCGGCAGGCAGGGCTACCCTACCCGGAATCAAAACCTATGCTCTCTAAATAATATTTTAACCTTCTTTTTAAATAGCCTTGACTTGACCCTTTGTTTTTTAATCAAATAGATGGCCAGGTTGGAGTCCAAGCCTCTGGACATTAAAATCAGAGCTTTTTTCATTCCTACGGAATTATAGCATCAACGCTCTTTTTTCAAGTGTCGAAACCAGTGGTTCTGTGTTTGCAATGCCTCGAAGGAAAGGTTAAAATCTCGTGTTAGAGTTTTTTAAAGGCGGCGTAGCTCAGTGGCAGAGCAGCGTTTTCATAAGACGAAGGCCGGTGGTTCAAGTCCACCCGCCGCCACCGGGAGTCTGTATCCTTGCTCGTTGGCAGGCAGGGTTACCCTGCCTGGAACCACGAAAAACTCGAAATCCGAATATCAAAACTCCTGCCTGCTCGCCTCGCTGAAGCGGTCGAAGCGGGCCGGTAGGCAGGCTAAATAATCTCTAAATTCAAATAATCAATGTTATAGACAGATCCCTTCGTGATAGTTTGGATATTGAAAAATTGAAATTTGGGATTTGTCCCAACGGGATTCCTTCGGAATTTGGAATATTTGAAAATTGGAAACCCAAAAGGGGTCCCTTTGGGATTGAAAATTCCTTGCGTTTTACGCAAGGCCGGTGGACCTGAGCGGATTCGAACCGCTGACCTTTCGAATGCAAATCGAATGCTCTAGCCAACTGAGCTACAGGCCCCTCTCATTATTTGTTCATTTACCATTAAGTATTTACCATTTTAATCAATGGCAAATGGTACAGACCCAACAATAAAACTAACAGCTAATATGAAAAGTTAAAAGGAACCAGTTTATAGATCCGTCTCCCTTCTTCCGTTTTTACCTTTTTCCTGTTGTTTTTACTTTTTCACTCTTCGCTTTTAGTTTTCTGCCTATATTATATCAATCGTTTCAGACAGATGCACATTTTCTCGCCCAGCTGAGCCACGGTTTTTGATTTTTCGGAGATCTGTCCCGATTTAAATTCCTCTAAGCTCCTTTAATTTCCTTTATTTCTTTTCTTTTCTTTCCTTAATCTCCCCGATTTCCCCAATCTCCCCTTTCGGGTTAGTACTCGGAAGTTTCTTTGCTGTTATAATCATTTCCAATGACCATTCGGAAAAAATATTTTAAAACCTTAAGCGGTAAAAGACTGCCTTTGCCTCTCTTTTTTCCTGACGCTACCCGCGGAGTAATTAAAACATTGGACTCTGCTGATATCGAAAACACCAAAACTCCGGGTATTTTGGTAAACACTTACCATCTTTATTACCAATTAGGCCGCCGAGTGATAAAAAACCACAAAGGAATCGGTAGTTTTATGTCCTGGAATGGCGGAACTATTTCCGATTCCGGCGGGTTCCAAGTAATGTCTTTGATAAAAAGAGGCGTGGTTAAAGGGGTGATTGAGGACCGGGGTATAGTTTTTAAAAATACCGGCAAGAAAAAGGAAATTTTTTCTCCGGAAGATTCGATTAAGTTTCAGTTAGAGCTTAAAACAGACTTGGCGGTTGTTTTGGACGATTTCACTCCGCCATCGGCGGATTTCGACAAAGCCAAAGAAACGGTCGAAAGAACCATTCTCTGGGCCAAAAAGTCTAAAGATGAGTTTGAAAAACTCTGCCGCCAGCGGGGTTTAAAGAAAAAAGACCGGCCTTATCTTGTTGCCGTAGTTCAGGGGGGCAAACACTTGGTCTTGCGCAAAGACTGCGCTCAGCGTTTGGCTGAAATAGGCTTTGACGGTTACGGTTTCGGCGGCTGGCCGATAAAAGACGACGGCCGGTTTGATTATGATTCTGCCAAAGTGATTGCCGACAATACTCCTAAAAACAGCTTTTTATACGGTTTAGGTATCGGTAAACCGGAGGAAATTGTCACCTGTACCAAATTGGGCTATCAGATTTTTGATTGTGTTTTGCCCACCCGGGATGCCCGGCATAAAAGGCTTTATATTTTTGATGCCGACTCAATTGAGTCAATTGATATTAACCTGCCTGCCGGCAGGCAGGCAAACACCAAATTTTACTCTTTTTATACTCCTGACAAAGAAAAATACTATGCCGACCGCGGTCCGGTTAGCAAGGCCTGCGACTGTTTGCTTTGCTCCCGCTATAGCCGGGCATACCTGGCCCACCTTTTTAGAATTAACGAAATGACCGCCGGCCGCCTGGCCACTATCCACAACCTGAGGTTTTACTCTATCTTGATGGAAAAGATAAGGGAGCAAGGGTAAATGCTGGTGGTTTATTCCGAGGAAGCAAAAACCGATGTTATCAAAGGAAAAACCCTTTTCTCGTCATTCTGAGCGGAACCCTGTACCAGACGGTACAGGGTGTAGCGAAGAATCCCCTAGTCTCCAGACAACTGCCCCCTAAAAGAGGATCTGCTTGCTGGCCCGCTTCGACCGCTCAGCGAGGCGAGCAGGCGGGGCTACGGAGGGAGAGGGCGAATGCCGAGGACTTTATGCTTATATTGATAGAGATTACATTAAACTTGTCTCAAAACCTTATCTCGTCGTCATTCCGGGATCCATGCGATGCCGCATGGCTGTCGCCGCGCGACGTCGTATGACTGTCGTGACCCGGGACTCTATTGTTATTCCGGGCTTGACCCGGAATCTACCCAGATCCTGAATCACCCCAATCATGCGACGGGGTAAAAGTTCAGGATGACGGTAAAAGTTCAGAATGACAATGTAGATCCTGAATCCCTCCTTCGCTCTTTGAGCTTCGGAAGGGTATGACAAGTTTAGGATGACAACAATAGATAGTTTTGAAACTGGTTCATTATCATCTTGCATTTTTTTAGGAAGAAAACCCGGAAAACACCATTAAAAGATTTAAAAACAGCCAAAGGGAGGTTGAAACAATATGAATAAAAAAATAAAACAGGCTTTGAGAAAAGGTAGTCTTGTTGATTTTGACAAACTGTTCGCATCCTATTCAAAATCTAAAAAAGAAGAGGTTTTGAAAAAAGCAAGATATTTGAAAATTGCCATTGCTCTGAGAAAACTAAGACAGGGAGCAAATCTAACCCAGGAGAAATTGGCCCAAAAAATGAAAGTAGAAAGAGAGTTTATTGCCAGGATTGAAAGTGGCAGACAGAATGTTACTCTGGAGACGCTTTATCGAATTGCGGGAGCGGTCAACAAACAATTTAATTTTCAATTTAAATAGAGGTGATTCGCGACAGTAGTTTTTCACACTTCCTCCGGGGTGGCCTCGCCGAGCGGTCGAAGCGGGCCTGGCGATGCGGGCGGGTTGACAACTAAGTTAAGAAAACCCTTTTCCGGCTTCCTCTTCCCTCTTATTAATTTAGCCGGACCGAAATACCCCTCCTCGTTCTCTCATTTCAACGATCGTCGAGATGAGGGAACTAACTAGCCTTTAATTTCTTTATTTCAAGAGAGCGAAAACTTCGAACGTAAGTCCGAGGATGAAGCGGTACAAAACGACGTTCCGACGTCGCATCGGAATGCATAAGGCGGATCACCTGCCTGCCGGCAGGTAGGAAATATCGTAAGCCCCTGTGTAGTTTATTTTAAGGATAAGGATTCTTGTTTTCTCGCCACAACGAAATAGCTATCAGCTTTCTCTCCATCTGTTTCTCGGTGGTACTCGTTGGACAGAGCAATTTTTTTGTATGAAATTCCGGTTGCTTTCATTCTGGTCTCCCAACTTCTTCTTCCTAAAAAATGCTGAAGAGCTAAGGGCATTAATCTTATTGGGACATTGGACGCTTTTCTCTTGAGTTTTCCTAAAAATCCTTCACTCGGACTTAACTTAGTTAAACCAAATTCCCATAATTTTCTGTTGGGTAAATTTACTTGGGAATTGACTCGAATTTCCTCAAACAAACTTGATCCATTCTCAACAGCGTTTCCAAATAATGTCCTTAATTCATCAAGGTAATATTCATGTTCGTGAGAAGGAATTAAGCGCCGATCACTGTCGTCATTAGGATTATTACAATAAAGATCTTGGCAAAGTTCGCGGTTGGGGGTAGAAACCAGCACTAATCCTCCGTCTTTAAGCACCCTTGCTACTTCTTTAACAAACTCAACGGCCTCTTCCCTTGATATGTGCTCTAACACTTGGACTGAGAAAACGAGGTCAAATTCTCCGTTTTCAAACGGAAGCCTCTGGGCTCTTTCAGCTATGTATTTTACGCCTGATTTGCCATAACATTCATTTGCGTAGGCAATCGCTTCGTCAGAAAAATCAACGCCCGAAATATCAGCCTCTGGAGCAACTCGGGTTTTAAGATAGTTGGAGCCAATGCCTGTTCCACAACCGACTTCAAGCACTTTAGGAGCACGACCTAAAACTTCCCCCATTTGTTTTATATATCTTCCGGCGATAACATATGCTGGTGCGCATGTTGCCAAGTGCATAAAAGGCATCTGTGTTTCCGTCCCAGCACCTTGAAAAATAACTTCTTTGGGCACTTTTGGAGGGGGATTAGAACTGAACCATTCATAGTACTGACCTATTTCTTCCTCTAGTGGGGCGAATAGGCTTTTGTTGTCTAAATCAACGGTTATTTTTTGTTCTGTCCTTAATTCTTTTCTTACAGCCCCGACCTCTACGGTTGCAGTTGGCACTCTGGAGACGGGAGCAACTTTTTCCCCTTTCGGCCTTTTCTTCTTTTCTGTCTGTATCGTCGGAGGAGTAACTGGAGAAACTCCCGTTGACTCCAGCGAGCTTTCTTCTGACATGGTTCTAATTTTTGATTTGTACACCCCCGGTTTGTATTTGTACACCCCCGGGGTGGGTTAGGTGGACACCTAAGGAATTATATAATCGGTGGGCAGACTTAACGAAGTGTAATTTCCCTCCTTCCCTTGCTGATTTCTAAAGTTGTCGCCCTTTTCTGCCTATTTCATCCCACTCCGCTGGTCTGTTTATCCCTTTTTTTCTCATCCAGTCGGTCGCTCCAGGCATTTCTCCTTTTGACAGTTCGACAGCATCATTAATAATGCTTCTTCTGGCTCCGGCGTTTTTTGCCTGAGTTGCCGCGGCATCCATAAAAGCGGTTCTTGCTAAATTAAAACTTGGATCCGCCATTAATCCGCCTAAAGTTTCAGTCGTTTTTTCATCCTGAAGTAGGATAGCAAAAGCGGTAACAACACCAATCGTTGCTTCTGTTTGTTGGTTTGGATTCATCTCAGCTGCCCGTTCTAAAAGGGAAAAGTAGCTCTGAACACAAGAGACATCTTTTTCAGGAAGGCTTGACCCCAACTTTTTGAGTAATGTCTCTTTTGCCCCTTTCCCTTGTTCGATTTGCTTTTTAATTCTTTGATCTGTTGATGGCCCTCTTTGGGCAATACCGGTATCAGCCGCTTCTCCTGGCATTTTTAGGTTTTTAACAATTAACTATATTTAGTCTATCAAATTTTAACGGTTTTTGTCAAAGAAAATTGCCGTTTTTAATTACCGAATTGCCAGTCCCGGAAATTTTGTTTACCAAAATTTTTGTAGCAACTAAACTTTTTTCACAGTTTATCTAAATTGCCGCGAGGTTTCATATCAAAAGTAGTGCTTCTCCTATTGACAAGTAAGAAAAATGTTGTAATAATGCCGGTAGAGTTATTAATATTTTAATTAAAACATGAGTAACGCCAAATCGGTTTTTAAACATGGATCTTTAAAACTTCAGCAGAAAAGCACCATAGTTTTTGCCTCCTTTTCTAAAAAGAATTATTACCTTCGTTTCCAGGTAAGCGCTTTTATTCTTCTGGAAGGCTGTGTACCAATAAGCCCTTTTATGAATTTTGACTATTACCTGGGCGGTTTGGTTGATAAGAATTCGGTAAGAATTGCCAACAATACTATGATCCAAAGAACCGACGAGCTTTGGGTTTTTGGCGAAGTAAGTGATGGAGTTTTGGCAGAAGTTGCTTTAGCCAAAAAATTTAATAGGCCGGTGAGGTTTTTTTCCGTTTCGGACGATGTTAAGAAAATTAGAGAACTAAGCACAAAAGAGGTTACTCTGGAGGACGTCTCTCCTTGGATGTGGGACTGGGTCTTGGAAGGTAAAAATATAGGCCGCTGGCATCCTCGTTTACAGCTTAAAAAAACATACCCGTTAATTTATCCTGCCTATTCCAAAAGAAATTTTTTCTGGCAAATGCAGATAAGCAAATTTTGTATCGAAAAAAGAGTCATCCCTCTTAACCCTTTTATGCTGTTTAGGTATTTCTTAGGAGATTTAGTTCCCAGAGAAACGATTTACCGGTCTAATAATAATATTGTGCGGATAAGCGACGGGGTTTGGGTTTTTGGAGAGGTGAGCGACGGGGTCTTGGCTGAAGTCAAAATGAAAAAAGAAGCGGGAGGAGAAGCGAAATTCTTTAAAATTATTGACGGAAACCCGGTTAGATTTAGGAAAATTCCTCTAAAAAGTATTAAGTTTGAAGATGATTTAGGAAAGTATCAGCACGTCTTAGAGAGTAACAATAAAGAATGACCGGAGCAGGATTAAACGAAAAACAGCGGTTAATGCTTGCTGAATTTCAGCGCAACAATGACTCGGTACTTGGTAGGTGGGTTGTCGCAAGAATCGAAGTAATGACAAAGGAACAACGTTTTCGAGCCGCTTAGTTTGCACACCCCTTTGCACACCCCCGGGGCTTTGCACACCCCCGGGGTGGGTTAGGTTGACACCTAAGGAATTATATGATTCGCAGGCAGACTTGGCGAACCCGGAGAT
>JAHJSD010000088.1 GCA_018830585.1 Patescibacteria group bacterium | reverse complement strand
AGTTCTCTTTGAAGAAACTGGACCTCAGGATTGGCAATTGCTTTTTCAACAAAAGTTACAGTGTGCTTTAAGCACGAATAGAAGGATGTTGAAAGGAACAATTCAATCTGGCTCTTGACAAGCTTTTTCATAGAAGGATGACAATTACAAATGACAGGGAATTGGTAATAAGGAACAAGGGACCGGGAATGATAGAGAGAGGCGTGCGGGAATAGATGCTTTGTTACCACCGTTCATTTTGGACAATCACGATCCCGGATCGTTTCAGATCTTCGATCCGGGATCGAAATATCTGAGGCGGGTTGGAGGGAAGGTTAGACCTCGGAAGTTTATTTCAATTAACTCCGTACTGGTTCAAAACCTGCTTGATGCCATTGGTTAAAGGTTCCATTGCTTTAGTCTCCCCGGCAGGCTCTTCAAAGGTGTTAATGGCAGTTTCGTAGTAGCTGATAATCCGGTCGTTGATGCCGGCGTCCCTGGTAAAAGAGCAAAGATACCAGGACTTGGCCGTCGGGGCCTGATCAATAAAAGGTCTAATTAAAGAGTCCCCTTTTAAGTCTTCCGCCAGATCAATCCGGGGATAAAGCTCCCCGAAAGGACGGATCTGGCTTTGGGTCGTGTAAAGTCTTTGCATTATTTCCTCTGTCGCCAAAAACTGCAAAAACTGCCAAGCTTCTTTCTGGTACCGGCTTTTAACCGAAACTCCCTCGACCCAAAAAGTGGCCCAGTTAATGTCAGTCAGCTCCGCCTCCCCTCTCTCGGCCGCTTCCCAATCGGTGTCTCTCAGTTTAGGCAGCTGGGGAACGGTGGTAATGCCAAAGTTCAAATCCGGATTGGCCTCCAAGATATTAAAAACCCTCCAGGAAGGGCCAAAATAAAAGGCCAACTTTCCGGCGGCAAAAGCGGCCGTTGATCTGGGCAGAGACTCGTCCCAAACGCGGTCGGCATTTTTAAAACGCAGGTAATACTTAATTGCGTCTTCAGTCAAGCCATCCGGAGAAGCCGGATCGCCGCCGTTCTGGTAAATCATCAGGCCGATGATGTCGCTCCAGTGGTCGACATTGCTGATCGCGCCCAAGGCCGCCCCGGCGACAGCGATTTTTTGGTCGGGGCGGACGGTCAGCTCTTTGGCCAAATTTTCCAAACCCCACCAAGTTCTGGGCGGAGACTTGTTGGCCCGAGACAAGATATCTTTGTTGTAATAGAGGGCCAACGTGTCAATCATTAAAGGGACTCCGTAATAAAGGCCTCCTTGTTTGATCGATTCGGAAATCACCGGGAAATAATCGGTTTCCAAGGCTAAAGACCCGGCTAATGATTCCGGAACCGGAGCCAGCTCATTTTTAAGCATCGGGGTCCAGGTGTTATGAAAACGGAAAATATCGGGTCCTTCGCCTCTGGAAAAAGCGGCCTGCATTCGGGCCCGGTAATCGTCTTTATCCTGCTGGGAATAATTGATTTTAATCCCGGGGTGTTCCTCTTCAAACTGGGCAATTATTCCCTGAATCACCGGCTCCGGTTCCCAAAGACCCCAATAATTGAGAGCCGCTTCTGTCTCAGGCTGTTTATTTTTTCTAAGCAAATTCAAAACAAAAAAGGAAAGAACGATCACGGCAACGCCGGCGAGTATTAAAAAAATCATTTTCCTACCTAAAGCAAACTGTTTGCCGGGCGGTTTTTCCAAAACCTGCTTTTGTCCAGGAAGAGAAAAACCGGGAAAGTCCGAAGGCTCTACCCGGAAAGGAGGAATTTCTTCTTTCTCTTCTGTTTTGCCAGGAGGAAACGCGGGAGAGAATAAAGGATCAGACGGATCATTGGCATTCGGTTCCGGCGTCTGCGGCGGTAAAGACGCTTGCTGACCCGGCGGCGTTGTTTGCGGCCGGGGCTGGTCCGGCTCCGGCTGTCTGGCTTCCGGTTGAGGCAGATCTAAATTCGGATTATCATCCGGCATTGGTTTAATTTTAAACTAATTTAGAAATAATTGTAACAAAAAGGGGGCAACAAATTCAGAGTGATACTTTGTTGATAACACTTTATTTATAAAATACACACGGGTTCATGCCCGTAGTCCGCCTTGCGCGCCCCGACGTTACGTCGGGGAGGATTCACCCGTGGATGAATTGGTTTTCTGGTTTAGGTATCTTCGCCCCAACGGGGCGTTTGGATTGGCACCACGGGTTTTCCTCCTTCGCTGTCCTTAGCCTTTGGCGGCGGACAGCTACGGAAGGACGAGATACCCGTGGGGCTCTATTTTATAACAGCAATTTACTTATCTGCCAAATTTTGATATTCTAAACTGATGAAGGTTTTTGCTTTTGATATCGGCCAGGAATTTTCCTTAAGAAGCGGAGGAATCCGCTCCGTCTTCCCTTCATTCGGCAATTTGTTCTCAACGATTATTTTTAATGTTTACGGCTTAGTAGGGATAGTTTTAATCCTGCTGTTGATTTTCGGAGGAATAAACTTTATCATCGGAGCAGGAAGCCAAAACAGCGCCCAGATCCAGCAAGGACAAAAAACGCTAACTATGGCAATTATAGGTTTTTCAGTAATTGTTTTAAGTTATTTTATTATTCAAATTATCGAGGTACTCACCGGTGCCCAAATTCTCAGCCCTGGTTTTTAAACCGGCTTTTGCCCAATTTTTCGGTACGGTTAACCCGCCCCCGGGGGTGTCGGGTGGTGCCGCCGGATTGGTTACCTTTATCAGCAATGTTCTTAAACTTTTGATCGTCGCCGGCGGGATTTACGCGGTTTTTAATTTAATTATGGCCGGATATGAATTTATCAGCGCCGGGGGAGACAGCCAAAAAGTAGCCAAGGCCTGGAATAAAATCTGGCAGACAGGCTTGGGACTTTTAATAGTTGCCGGCTCTTTTACTATCGCGGCGATTTTCGGACGAATAATATTCGGCAGCGGTTATTCTATTCTGTCACCGGTAATTTATGGTCCGTAATTTGATTGTCAAACCGGTTCTGGCTCAAAATCCGCAACCTTTGGGGGATATCAGCGGTATCGGCCCTTTAGGCCTTGAAGGCGGCGGCGATCCGGCCGGGATTTTAAATACGATTGTTTCCAATTTGCTGGGATTTTTAACTATTTGCGGCGGGATCTGGTTTATCATCCAGCTGATCCTTGCCGGGTACAACTTTATCAGCTCTCAAGGCGACGCCCAGAAAATCAAAGATGCTCAAAGACAGATTACTAACGCCTTTATCGGCATTGCCGTGGTTGTCAGCGCAATTTTCCTGCTTTCGCTGATCGGCGAACTGTTGGGCGTTGAGTTTTTAAACATCGTTGAACAAATTAATAATTTAACCCCGTAAAATGCCGGTTTATGCCCAATCATTAACCAATCCCGCCTTGAATGCTACCATAGGCGGACTAACCGGGAGCGCTTTCTTAAGCCGGGCCCTGCCTTTTTTGTTTACCTGGCTGATTATAATCGCCCTGATCTTTTTCCTGATCAATTTGGTCTTAGCCGGCTTAAACTGGATCCAAAGCCAGGGAGACAAAGCCCAGATTGAAACGGTCAGGAGAAAGATCAGCCATAACTTCATCGGTATTTTGGTGGTGTTCTCAGTTTTCCTAATCGCCAAGCTAATCGGCACGTCTTTGGGTATTGCCGGGCTGGAAAATTTGCGGATTACTCTGCCGACGTTGTAGAATTAAAACCTAAAGCAGGTTATTTAATGATTTTTATTATGAGAGGGGGTGACCATGAGAGAACTTATTAAAGCAGCATCTGCTCAAATCAAACTGGCGCCGCAAGATACCTTCAGCGCTTTGGGAGGTTTAACCATAGAAGGAGTAATCAGCGGTCTGGTAAGACTGCTTTTGGTAATCGTAGTTTTGGTTTTCTTCTTCATTTTGGTTTTAGGAGGAGTCAGATGGATCACCTCCAGAGGAGACAAAGCGGAGGTTGAAGGGGCGCGAAACCAAATCACTCACGCTTTGATCGGTTTGGCAATTATTTTCGTCGCCTGGGCGATTATCCAACTGGTAGGTACCATGTTCGGGGTCGAGCTGCTAAACCTGACGATTCCTACTTTTACCTAAGGATTATAAAAGTGAGAAGATTACTTGGAAAAATTAACTGCTGGGGGGCGGTGTTTGCGGCCGACCCCCAGGTTTGGTCTGGAGATTGTGTTTTTGACGGAGATGTGGCCACAATCCAGGGAATCGAGTGTTTGTTCCGCAATGTTTTGGGGGTGATTACTTCTTTGGCCGGGCTGGCTTTTGGAGTGATGATCGTTATCGGCGGGTTTAATTTGATTTTCTCCGGAGGGGAAAAGAGCAAAATCCAGGCAGCCAGAACAACTCTTACTTTAGCCTTCGCAGGGATCGCTTTGATCATCGGCGCCTGGTTTATATTGCTTCTGATCGAGACGGTCACTGGCGCTCGGGTGACGGAGTTTACCGTGCCGAGACCGTAAAAAAACTAAATTGCCATATTGCTACATTGTTAAACTGCTAAACGGTTACATGCTATATTGTTAAACCTGCCTGCCGGCCCGCTTCGACCGCTCAACGAGGCGAGCAGGCAGGTTGTTGGAAAAACTTCTCGACTCGAGTTTACCCTGAGTTTATCGAAGGGCTCGAAAGATAAAAATCAATATTACTAAATGGTTTGTCAGCCAACCAGGCCAACCACCCCCGGGGTGTCTGCAGATCTCACCCCGGGGGTGAACCGCCAAAACAAGGGGTTCTCTCCCCTCCGTCATCCTGAGGGAGTTCCGACGACGAAGGATCCCGTCGAGATTGAACAAGTTGCCATTCCAAGGGGATTCTTCGCTACGCCCTGTACCGGCTGGTACAGGGCTACGCTCAGAATGACGGGGGGGTGAGGGGATTCTTCTCCTTCGACAAGTTTTAATAGTGAGCGTGTCGAACTGCTCAGGATCGTGACCCTTCAACAAAGCCTCAGGGTCAGAATGACGAGAAAGCGAAAAGCTAAAAATTAGAGGACAGGAAGTTCTCGACTCGAGTTTACCCTGAGTTTATCGAAGGGCTCAAAAGATAAAGGGCTTTGGTCTGTTTTCCTAATTCCTGGTCCCTAATGCTTAACCCCCAATGATTAATGACAAATGATAAATGAATAAATAATTCGGGGGGTTTACTTCGCAGGTCTCTCTTGTTAAGCTGTGTATAATATAGCGCCGCGGCTTTTTAAAACCCTTTTTGGGTAGGAAAGGAAGTCCCAAACTCAGGTAGCCCTAAGACCAAACAAGGATAGTTTAGAAAAAGCGCCAATAAAAAAATGAAAAAGTTTTTTTTGACTGTTTCGGTTTTTCTTCTTCTAACTGTTTTCTCCTGCGGTAGAGTCTCCGCCCAGGTGAACATTATCGAAGGCTACGACGGCCAAACGCTGCAAAATGTTATCAATGAGTTCGGCGCTAACGCCTGGGTAGTAGTCACCGGTGAACCGGAAAACGCCACTCTGATCAACGTAGTTAATTCTTATTCTTTTAATTGGGTTGTCCGCGGTCATGCCGCCTGGTTAAGCATCGGCCGGGACATGCTCAACAACCCTGCCGTCGCTGCCCAAAGATGGGGCAGTTTTTTCAGCCGGGTCAGCAGAACTTTTTATTTTGAACCCTGGAACGAGCCGGAGCATCCGGCAGAGTGCGGCGGTTTATCGGTTGACCAATGCGCTAACAGGATGATCGCCTTTTTACAAGCTCTGCAACCTTATTTAGACGCTAACCCGCAAGTAAGGCTGATGACCCCGGCTTTTGATACTTTGCATTCTAACCATGACGCTTTAATCCAAAACCTGCTCAGCAAAAACTTTTTTAACCGGTTTTCTTTTGAGGCTGTTTCTTATCATATATACGGAGAGCAAAACATCACCAGCTATCAAGGCGAGTTGGCCCAGTGGGGAGTTTCCGGATTGCCAATCGTGATTACCGAATCCGGCGCCTTAAGCGGCGGCGTTGCCGCCTATATTCCCAATTTACTTTGTCTTTTTTATAACCAGGCGGTGCCTGTCTGGCAAGCCAGCGGTCAAGCGCGCGGCTGGGCTTTATTTGACCGCGCCCCGGGAGACAGCGGCTATACCGGCTGGAACCTTTGGGCTCCGGAGGCGGAATGCGTCCGCCAGGCTTTGCGCGGAGAACAGCCGGACTGCGCTACCTGCGGGGAATTAAACAACGGCGCCGGCTATCTTCAATCCGGCTTGGGCCGGGCCTCGCTTTGCCCGGAAATCCCTTTGGGTCCGGACGGGGAGTGTCTGCCTTTTAACCCCAATGTTGACTGCTATTACGCCCCGAATCTACAGCAAGGGTGCAACGTTCCGGTCAGTCTGCCGGAATTCGGAGATACCTGCCAGTATGATTTAAGAAGCTCGGTTACCGTTGTTAATCCGCAAACCAATCCTGAGGGACAGGAGATAATCAACGGCCGGTATACCGCTGATTTGAACGAGGACTGGAATCAAAACGGAGTGCCCTTGCCGATCGCCAATTTCTTTTTCGCTTTGGCCAAGAGACCGGAATCAAATATTCCCTTAAACATTTCCCCGGTAGTCAACGGCTTTGATTTAGGCTCAGCCAACAGAGGACTTCTTGGCAGAACCCTCGGGGCTAGAAGAGACGGGGTAATGATTCAGGCAGTGACGGCTCACTACGACGACAGTCAAGGAGCGGATTTTATTATCGCCTGCGCCTTTGTTCCGGAAGGAGGCAGGGTTTACGCCGCGCCGGTAACTTCGGCTACCGCTTCCTGCGCCTCGGGAGACCGGCCGGTTTACGCCAGTGAATTGGCCTGTATGAACGAAACCCAAACTTATAAAGCAATCGCTCCGGGATTAAGAATAGAGTTCCTGCCCTTTCCGGCAGAAGTGATTGAAATGTGCGACCGGCTCTACGGAGCGGACCGGTTTCAAACCGGCAGGATTTCCCCAAACAGTATCCTCGGCCAAACGTCTGGAGCCTCCGGAGAGTTATTGGCTTTTCTGCCCCATATTATTGCCAACGAACTTTGGGAAAGACTGCCTGCTCATGCCGCCAGCTCGTTGAGGTTTACCGCCACTATTCAGGAAAGAACCGAAGTGGGCGAGCTGGGTTACGGCGGCGGAGTAGTTGACGCTTCCGGATTCGGCAATGATAGGGAAAACAGGAGAACCGATTTTTCTTACGCCAACAACTGGATTCCACAGAGGGAATTAGCCGGACTTGATGCCCAGTTAGCCATGCCGGTAAACACATGTGGCGACAGGGTCAGACAAGACTATCTGGCCACTTCGACAGTCCGGATCAGAAGCATTTTTGAAATTATTATCGAATTTATCAACCGGGCAATTGATTTTTTGGTTTCCCAGGACGAAGAGGGCAACCCCGTTTACCAAGAAAGCCAGGATGTGCCGGTTTCAGCCCAGGCGACCTTGGATTATCCGGGTTTTAGCCCGGCTTTGGAAAAATATAATCTGATGTTTTACCACATTCTGCCGGAAAGGGTCGGTCGGGAACTGAAAGAGGCTCAAGACCCGGCAATGCAGTTGAAAAGAGAACAATCTTTCGGCCATGCGGATCAGTCGATGTTTCTGCCCAAAACCCCAAAGGGAGAATCAGTGGCAGAAACTGCCCATGGCTTTCTCTGGCCGGAAAGATGGAAAAACAGCGAGTTTGCCTTGTAGAAAATTGGGGCAAAGAACGCCATTCCGAAGTGGTTGACAAGACTAATTTGATCGGTGATAATTGAATCAAATAAAGATGAAATTGAAAAGGATCGCCATTATTTTCAGCCTTCTTTTAGTTGTTTTCTCCGGAGCCGCTTTCTTTGCCAAAAAAGCAGAGGCGAGTTTGACTTTTCAGGAATGGATCGACGATACCGAAATGGGAGAAGGAAATATGGAACAATGGCAGGATGAGGGCTGGGGTAACGATATCTTCAGTTTGACTTCCATTTTCATCGGCAAAGACCTTACTTTACTGCAAGGAAAAGAACCGGGCAAGACTTTTGCCAATGCTAAAGGAGCGCTCCCTTCCACAATTAAACTGATCGGCCAGCTTTATAAACCTCCCGCATCGGGAACTCTTTATCTTGCCGACACTCTCCAGAGGATCGGGGGCAAACAGGCTTACGCTCAGGGAATCGGATTCGTCGGCCTACAGCCGATTTTGCCTATCTGGAGAGGGTTTAGAAATGTCACTTATGCCATCTTGACTATTGTTTTTGTAGTTATCGGCGTGGCAATTATGTTTAGAACCAAAGTATCCCCCCAGGCGGTAATCACTGTTCAAAATGCCCTGCCGAAAGTAATCGGAGCCCTGCTCTTAATTACCTTTTCTTACGCTATTGCCGGCTTTATGATAGATATAACCTATCTTGTTTTGGCTCTGGTAATCAGACTTTTGATGTCTGCCGGTCTCTCTCTTCCGGGAGGCCAATCGTTCCAGGATTTAGTTAATTTCAACATGATAGATGCGCTTCAATTGGTTCTTGGCAGTATTCCCTGGATAACAGTAGAAGCTTTGGCGGCTGTTTTGGGGGCAATAATTTTCGGACTATTGGGAGGGTTGATAGGCAATCTGCCCGGGATCTTACCAGGCGCCGCCGCCGGATTAGTAATCGGACCTGTTTTAATAGGGTTAATAATACTTATTTATATCTTGTTCAACTTGATGAAATTTTTCTTTGCCTTGATGAAGTGTTATGTCAACGCGCTTCTGCAAATAGTTTTAGGACCTCTCCAAATTATCGCCGGGGCGATACCGGGAATGCAAACCAGCATGGGATTCGGGACCTGGCTGCAAAGGTTAATGGCTAATCTTTTGGTATTTCCTATCTCTGCTCTATTTTTGATTATCGCTAAAATGGTGATTGATGCCGGCTCACAAGGGCTATGGGCGCCGACGCTATTGGGACAAGGTCAAACAGGTGGTATTATGGGAGGATTCACCGCTTTAACCGGAGGGGGATTGTTAACAGTATCAATCGGTTTAGGAGTAATAACAATTTTGGCAAAATTACCGGATCTGATCGTCCAGTCGGTCTTTGCGATCAAACCGTCACCGTTTGGGGAAACTGTAGGGGCCGGATTGGCCGGTTTTGGAGCAGGGGCGATGGCACCAGTTAGAGGAGCGTTGGGAGTTGCCCAACCAGCACTAACAGGAGGAGCGTTGGGATTGGTAGACCAACGTTTGGGGAGAATGGAAACTTCACCTACCGGGGGAAGTAGAACAATAATGGGAAAGTCTATTTCTGATGTCAGAGGAGGCGTAAAGAAGTTCCGAGACTACTTGGCTCAACAGAAAAAATCAACACCTGCGCCCTAATTCTTAAAGCGTCCTGTCAGATAGATCTAAAGGTACTCCAAAAGAGTTATCGTGCTTATTTACGCTCGAGGATAACCTTGTGCACTTTCATTTACTTTCTTACGGTAGTTCTCGAGTTTTTTATTCCTAGTTTGCTGATCTCTAATACCCATTTCCCCTTTACCTTCTAATACTTGACCTCTTTCATAAAGTTCTGCGTCATCACCCACCCTTTTAGCTAAAAGGTCAACAAGCCAAGGATTCTTATCAAGGTCAGCCGAAGTTATAACCAGCAAGTCCTCTGCCGTAGTAATCTCCCCACCACCACGTCTCTGATCCCAAATCATTTGGCAAACTAATTCAACCACTGGCCGGGTCATCACTCCGTCCTCGTGGCAAACTTTTTCTTGAGTATATTCTTTGATCCTAGTCAGTGCTTGCTTTAACCAATCCACTTCGAAAGCGTTATAGGTGTCTCCACCCCTCCAGTAATTACGTAAGGCCGCTTTTCTCATAAAAGCTCCCAAACAATTGGCTAATACCCTCATCGCCTCAGCCTTGCCTCTTCGATTTTCAGGATCTTTTGGGTCTTCAAAAGAAAGGGCGTAGCTCTTTTCTGCCCTCTTTAGAGTATCGGCAGCCCAATCCGACCACACTCTGATAGCTTTAAAGGCTGTCGAAGTTCTGCCAAGCAATAGCTCTATTTGTTCTCGCGGCATGTTGCTAAGTTGATCGTAAAGCTTACAGGCTTGGAATATCTTTAAGTTTTGTAAAAAGAAGAAATTTTCAGGCTGAGCTCCAGGAATATCGGAAAGCTGAGTTTCACCAGTTAATAAAACATCAAAAGCCCTCTTGCCACCATGTTTCATGTAGAAAAGTAGCGGCAGCGCCGCCCGTTCAGCCGTCTCGGCGATAACCAGGTTTAGCGGGGAGGGGTACCCCTTCCTCGCTTCGGATTTAAATCTACCTTTAATATCAAAAATCTTGATTGTGTCTGGGGGAGCAATAGCAAAAGCTGACCCCGAAGTTCCATCTTCTGCCTCGATAACCTGAAAATTCTTATCTTTCGGATTGTCATAAAAAGCGTTCAAAAACGTTATTTCTCTAAAAGAGTTAACTATTCCAACAGCATTTTCAGCTAAAAACTGACTCCCTCCGCAATCCGCTTGTATCTTTTTCGCCAAAGCCGCATTAAATCCATCTTTAAAATCAGGTGTTATATTACTAACAGCGCAAAGGTTACGTCGAAAACCCGGCAAAGGAGAGTCTTCTTGCAATCCTTCACCTCTATCCAATTGAAGCGTGATTCTAAACCCGGTGTTTATTCCCTCCCTAATTCCAGGAAGATTAAATAAAGCATCCATGTGAGTAGCCGTAATCGGTGTCCTAACATCAAGGGCCAATTTTCCAATCATGCCAATATCAGAAATCGTTTCTACAAAAGCGTTTTTACGTTCGATCAACTCGCTGACTGATAGTGCTGCCATGGCAAACTGACGGGCCTGGGCTTCTTTTCTCGTCAATCTATCTCGAACTTCAACCTGATTTTCCTGAGCCAAAGTGGTTTCGTTCTCGCAAACGAGAATTAACTTTTGTTCCAGCCCGGCAACGACATCTTCTTGCTCTCTAACAGCCGCTCGCAAGCTCCTAAGATTATGATGAACTTTCTGAGCGTCCGCCTCAGAAACGTCGCTGCGCGCGCCCCTAGCTTCTGACCAATCGATCTCAGCAAGAGTCAACCGGTCAACCAGGCTCTTCAAGCGTTCTTTTTCTTCAACTATTCCTCCAGCAAAATTAGCCGGCCCTTTTTCCATTATCGCTCCAATCTCGGCCCTGGACTGCTCATACAAAGAGGCTATTTCTGGAGGAGCATAATAATTCGCTCTCTCCTGATTCCGTAAACCAATAACAGCATCCGTATCAATGAGCAAAGCTCTGGTTAGGGCCGAAGAGGTAAACTCCGCTCCGGGCTCGAGCTCAGAAATAGCGTTAGCTGTTTGTTCGATATAGTAGCTGGCCCTTAGACGCCTTGTCTCCTGATAATCTCCTTCTGCCGCCTGCGTTTCAGCATCTCTCGCCCTACGATCCTCCTCGGGGGTCGGTCTTCTTCCAGTTTGGTCTCCCGGCCTTCCTGCTTCTGCTTCAGTCATATTAGTTGTATTTTACCATTCTCCATCTAAAATTGCGAAAGAAAAATCAAAAACAAAGGCGCCAGTTCTGGAAGCGATCCTGCCGCCGCTGTTATAATGGTTGCATGCGGTTTAAGAAAGTAGTTTTCAGCACCGGGCTGATTATTTTTGTCTGGCTGCCGATAGCAATCGGAGGGGCATTTTTATTGTCGCTGAAAGACCGGATTTATCCAAGAACCTTTGTCGCCGGAATTGATGCCGGCGGAATGACTAAGGAACAGGCAGGAAAATTAATCAGCCAAAAAACGCAAACAGAAAAACCTTTTAAAATCATTTTAAAGGAAGAGGAAACTTCCGTCGAAACAGAGTGGCAAATAGATTTGGATGAATTGGGCTTAGAATACCGGGTAGCAAAAGCAGTCGAAGAGGCCTACTTTGAACCGAGAAAAAAGAAAATAGAAAGCCTTTCTTCCAATACTTATTTAGAGTTAGCCTTTGTCATTGACCAAAACCTTTTGGAAGAAAAATTAGCCACCATCGCCGCCGAGATTTACCAGGCCGATATTCCCAGCCAAATCAGTTTTGATCATCAAAAAAACGAAGTCGTTTTCAACTTAGGCCAGGAAGGCAAAGAGTTAGACATTGAAGATACCAAAAAGGCGATTTTTAAAAAGGTCGGACAAATGGATTTTGGTCAACCGGCAGTCTTAGCGGTCAGGAAACTGAGCCGGCTGCCCTCGGAAGACCAAATCCAAAAAGCTAAAGAAAAAGCCCGGAAACTTTCAAACAAGATCCTTACCTTAATCAGCCAACAGCAAAATTTTGTGATTGAAAACAGCCAGCTGATAGAATTCGTCGGGCTTTTCTCGGATTGGAAGAAAGACGAAATTGCCCAATATGTTGAGGTTTTATCTCAATCGGTAAACCGGCCGGCCTTAAACGCCCTTTTCCAGATTACGGGAGGGAAAATCGCTGTCTTTAAACCGGAACAAAAAGGATTCAGATTAGATAAGAATAAATCGGTGGTGGTAATTTTAGAAGGCTTGGATGAGCTGGCCGCAAAAGACAACGGCAGTGTCGCCAAGGAATTGCCTTTAGAGGAGCTGAACCCGAGTATTACTGCTTCCAATACCAATAGGTTGGGAATTGTCGCTTTAATCGGCCAGGGAGAGTCCTGGTTCAGCCATTCGATCGTTACCAGAGTTCACAATATTGATTTGGCCTCGAGCAAAATCCACGGCTATCTGATCCCGCCGGGAGAAGTTTTTTCAATCAATGAGGTTTTGGGCGATATTTCCAAGGCCACCGGATACCAGGACGCTTATATCATCAAAGACGGCAAAACTATTTTAGGAGCCGGCGGCGGAGTCTGCCAGGTCTCGACTACCTTATTTAGAGCGGCGATTAACTCCGGTTTGCCGATAACCGAAAGGCACGCCCACGCCTACCGGGTCTATTATTACGAAGAAAATTATCAACCCGGTTTTGACGCCACTGTTTTCTATCCCTCCTCGGATTTGAAATTCAAAAACGACAGCCAAAACCATATTTTGATCCAAAGGGCTTTTGACGCCAAAAAACACTACCTTTCTTTCCAGTTTTACGGCTCGCCCGATGGCAGAAAAGTGGAAATCAGCAATGTCCGGCTCTGGGGAATCGTTCCCCCGCCGGAGGATCTTTATATTGACGATCCCACTTTAGCGGCGGGGGTAGTTAGACAAATAGATTTTAAAGCCTGGGGGGCCAAAGCGGCCTTTGACTGGAAAGTGTTTAACAAAGAAGGAGGAATTTTGCAGGAGCAAACATTTTTTTCCAATTACCGACCCTGGCGGGCGGTGTTTTTGAGGGGAAGTAAAAACTAATATTTATTTGTCATTTAACATTAAACATTCTCTCCTTATCTAACATTTATCATTCGTCATTAATCATTTAAGATTATAAATTTTTAACTTTTAACTATCTCGTCATTCTGATCCCGACGCTGCGTCGGGTGAAGAATCCCCTTGTTATAAGCAACTTGCTAATTCAAGGGGATCCTTCCCCATTCGACAAAGCCTCAGGGTCAGGATGACGGAGGGAGGAGCTTTCACCCCGGGGGGGGCCTGCCTGCCGGTAGGCAGGGCCTTGATTCCCCCGGGGTGT
>JAHJSD010000087.1 GCA_018830585.1 Patescibacteria group bacterium | reverse complement strand
CTGCCGGCAGGCAGGTCCCCATGAAACAGTAATTTGCTCTCTCAACGGGCCGCGCCCGCCATCGCTACCCGCCCAGAACTACGTAGCTGTTGGCGGGTTGCGGGCGGGGATCCTTCGTCATCGGAATTTCCCCCGTACCACCACAGTACCACGTAGGGTACATGGCAGGTTCGGTACAGGGCTTCGCTCAGGATGACGAGGTTGTTCCAAGACAATTCCCTGCCGCAGGGAAAGATAACAATCCTTGGTCTAACCTATTAGTCTCAATTTTGGTAAAATACAGACTATCAAAGAAGCTCTCGGAAATTCCGTTCGGAAAACCAACATTAAGATAGTTCAATCCAAAATAGCAATGTCCAAATCCAAAACCTACTATATTAAAACATATGGTTGTCAGCTAAATCAGGCGGATTCAGAAAGAATCACCACCGCTTTTGAAAAAAAGGGCTATTCTTTGGTTGAAAAAATCGAAGAAGCGGATTTGGTAATCATTAATAGCTGCGTCGTTCGGGAGTCGGCCGAAAACCGCGTCTACGGCTTGATCCAAAAATGCCGAATGATTAATGATAAATGTCAAATAATTTTGACCGGCTGTTTGGCCGGCTGGGCTCTTCGAGATAAAACCAAAAAAAATCTTAAAATCTTAAAAGAAAAGACAAAAAACAGAGCTAAAATTATTCTTTTTGAGGACCTGGCTGACTTTGAAATTAAACCAAAAAGGCCAGCAGAAAAAACCGTTACTGCTTATATTCCTATCTCCAACGGCTGCAACCATTTCTGCTCTTACTGCATTGTTCCCTACGCCCGCGGCCGGGAAAGATACCGGACCGTAAAAGAAATTGTCAATGAAGTCACTTGTACCATGAAACAGGGCTTTTCGGAATTTATGCTCTTAGGCCAGAATGTTAACGCCTGGAAAGCCGAAGCTTCTTCAGTCCGCCAGCTTACAAAGTTTGCGGCGGAGATAAAGACTTTCCCGCAACTGCTTGAAAGAATAGCTCGGATTAAAGGTGTAAAGAAAATAACTTTTATCTCGGCCAATCCCTGGGACTTTTCCGAAGAATTAATTAAAGTTGTTGCCGGTCACGACAACATTTCAAAAGAAATACATTTACCGGTCCAGTCCGGCAGTGATAAAATTCTAAAATTAATGAACCGGGGCTATACCGCCGCCGACTACTTAAATTTAATCAAAAGGATTAAAAAAAGAATTCCCGAAGCGGAACTTACCACCGATATTCTGATCGGTTTTCCAGGCGAGACCGAAAAAGATTTCCAAAAAACAATCGAGCTTTGCCGCCGGGTCAAGTTTAAATTAGCCTTCTTAAACAAATACTCTTCCCGACCGGGTACTGCCGCCGCCAAAAAATTTCAAGACAATATCCCCCAAAAGGAAAAAAAACGAAGGTGGCAGGTTTTGGAAGAGCTGATCAATTCAGGTCTAACATAAACCTTTGAATCGCCAAACCCAAACCCCCTTGCAAATTGTTGCTCGCCGCAGTTAACTTAACATCCCGGCTCAGACTGTCCTTTTCCCGCCTAATCCAGTCGCGGAATGGCCAAAACTCGTCATTGGCAGGATCGCGGCTGGCCGCCAATTCCTCATAAGGAGAAACGGCAAAATTGGCCCCTTCTTTTAAAACCTGCCATTTTTCCGGATTTTCCGAGGCCCATTGTTGAAATTGGTCATAAGCCTTGTCAATATGGAGCCAGATTTTGTCTTTATCTTCAAATTGGCCATCCGCGCCAGGATTTCGCGAAGAAAGAAAGCCGGAAACTATTTCCAGAGCCTCTTCCAATTTAGATTCTGAGCTTTCGGTTTGATCACCCTCGGCCGACCCCCAATGAATAAAAATCTCTTCCCCTTTAATTTGGCCACTATTAAAGTCGCTGATCCTGTCTAAAATTTTCTTAAGGTTCCCGGGTTCAATAAGACCGGCGACGGCAACAGAAGAACTCTCGTTTTCAGCAACCCGATTCAAAATTTCTTCTAAAAATTCCGGGTTAAGATCTTCTTCCCTATCCTGCCTGAGAGCAAAAACAAGCGGCAACTGCCTTTCTTCGGCTGCCGCTGCCATCTGCAAAATCACCCCTTGGCCTCCATAAGCTCCCGGGGAAAAGTGGATCCGCGAATCAACCCGGGGCTTTTCTTCCCCTTTTTCTGTCAACCCAGCCTTGATCAGATCAAGCGTCTTGCCCAAAAATTCTCCTAATTGGTCCGGTTTCTGGCTTCTTATCAGGTCAATCATTATTCTGATTGGTTTAGTAGAAAGAGGGCTGAAATGAGATGTTTTCCCCCCTTTGGTGGCAGCCAAAGGCTCGTCACTTAAAACTAACAATGCCTCTTGAAGCTCCGGATTCTCGTCAATGCCAAAATCTTTAGCTAAATCATAAAGACCAACTGCCGGTAACGCCCCCTCGTAACGCAAACAGGGATCGTGCCCGCCCCGGCGGCGGTTAAGTATTTCATTGCGGGTCTGCTGGTTTTTCATAAAAGCAGATTTCGCCTCCGGGGAAAGCAAGTGTCCATAGGTAATATCAACAACTGTCGGGAAAGCGCCCAACAAAAAGGTTTCCGCCGTGCCAGGACCGCCAGACAGCTGCCTGTGTTTTAAAACCGACCTGTCCTGAGCATCTTTTTCCTGCCACAGTTGCCCAAAAGCAGCTTGGATCGCCGGGTTTTCCGAAAAAATCGCTTTCCTGACTAAATAAGTGCCGTGGTCTGTCGCCGCCATTGCCACTGCCGCGTTTTCCATCTGCTGCCAAAAGACCAGGTCGTTTTCGTGCCTATCAGCAAGGTTGGCCAACCTGTTGGCGTAAACAGATCCGTCACACCACAAGGCGGCTTGTTTATCCTCCGGTTGGTTGCTCAATTCGTCCCTAAATTCGGCCGATTTAGCTTTCAGAGCCTCCGCTCCCTGTTCCCGGCCGATCTTAAGAATCTCTACCAAGGGCAGCCGGTTAACCACCTGTTCACCGATAAACCCTTCTCTGTAAATAAGTTCGAAGGCCGGATTGATGTTCAGCCCGACCGCGGTAGCCATAGTCAAAACGGCGACAATATCTTTCAGTTCCTGCCTGCTGATGGCAAAATCCGTCAAGACTTGCTCAGGCAACTTAGCAACTAACTCTTCAGAGTAAGGAATACTGTTTATCACATGATTTTGATAGGCTTGCTCTTGTTTTTGGTCTCTTTTAAGCACGGTTCCATCGGGCAGTGTTTCTCCCGCTTTTTTAGGAACTCCGCCGCTGTCGTGGTTAATTGCAGTAATTACTAAGGCTAACCTCGCCCAAAGGGGATATTTTTCCGCTTCAACAGGGCCTAATTCTGTTTCCACTTGAGATTTTTCCGCCGCGGATTCAACAATACCGGCCAAAACCACAGGTTCTTTGGCGATATGCGGACCGCCATGGGCACCGCCGATTATCTTTTGATCCAACATTGTCATCACCGCTTCCGCGTGTTGGCCGATAATTTCTTCCGCAACGGGATTACCAAGAAGGCCTGATAAGATTCCGGGCATCTTTTCCTTGTCCTGCCGATACTCCTCGTTCAAAGAGATTAATACCTCTTCCTTTTTAGGAAGCGATTCTTTTGGTGAGGCCACTTCACTCATTCCCGCATCCATATCTCAACAATACTATCAAGAAATAGGCAAAACGACAATTGAAGAGCCCGAAGAATAATGCGTAATTCGTAATGCGTAATGGGTAACACCGAACTCTCTTGGCAGTCATGCTGATCCCGCCGCAACGTCGGGGTGATGAGGAACACCCCTTAGGACAATCCGTCATTCTGAGGAATTCCTATGACGAAGAATCCCCTAAAATAAGCAAGTTGCCGTTTCAGGAGGGTTCTTCCCCCGACGTAACTCAGGATCAGAATGACCGGGATATGATCCGGGATCGAATAATCAAGCCGTTCACTTTGCAGGACTCCCATAGTCGTCACTCTGAGGAATTCTGCTGACGAAGGACCTGCCTGCTCGCCCCGCTGAGCGGTCGAAGCGGGCCGGTAAGCAGAGATCCCGCGATCGGATTCTTCACCCCGCCCTGTACCTTTGGTACGGGACTCCACTCGGAACGACTCCCTTCTCTCCGTCATCCTGATTCCCGACATTGCCTCGGGATGAAGGATCCCTTTTGGGATCGGCAAATTGCTGTAATGAAGGGATTCTTCGCTCCGCCCTGTACCGGACGGTACGGGGCTCCGCTCAGAATGACAGTGGGCGAGGATTCTTCCCCGCCAGCAACTGCGTAGCTTTGGGCGGGTCAGAATGACGGAAAAAGGGAGGATTTCGCAAAGAGGGACTAAACCGTGATACCCCCCGTTGCCTTTTTGATCTGATATTGCTATCATATAGTCCAACCGAAGACAGCGGGGCCCGCCTAAATATTCTTAGAATTTTTGGCGAGGTTAAATATCCCGCCGAGGCAAACCGGTATTTAGCAGCCATTAGTTAATAGCTATTTACTAATGGGCGCCTCGGGAAACCGGGGCTTTTTTTCGTCCTAAACGCTCGATAGTCAATTATCTTGAGCAGATAACCGTTTAAGATTCCAAGTGTTTAGTGAGTCGGTTTAAAAATTAGTTCTTGTCATTCTGAACTTTTACCCCGTTGTATGACTGGGGTGTTCAGAATCTATACAGATTCCGGGTCCCTCCTTTGCTCTTTGAGCTATGAAAGGGCACGATCCCGAAGGGATCCCTTAGGGACAAGCCCGGAATGACAATAAACGGGGTTTTGAAGCAAGATCGTTCTTAATGTCAATGTTTAATGTTTAATGACAAATGATAAATAAAGAGAGAGAGTTTAATGTCTAATGAATAAATAAAGATGGTAAACCAGGCAAAAATATTCGCGGTTGACGACTTCTCGGAAAAGTTAAAATCGGCTAAATCGGCCGCCTTGATCGACTATCAAGGGTTAAGCGGGGAACAGCTCGCCAAGCTGAGGAAAAAAGTAAAAGAAGCCGGCGGCGTGATTGAGGTGATTAAAAATACTTTAATCAGCCGTGGTTTGACCAAGGCCGGCATTTACTCTGATCAGCCATTGACCGGACCAACAGCAGTTGTTTTTGCCAACGAGGACGAGATTGAGCCCCTGAAAATAATCCGGCAATCGGCTCAAGTTCTTCAAAAACCGGAGTTTAAGTTTGGCATTTACAACGGGCAAATCCTCTCTTTAGAGAAGTTGCAGAAATTTGTCGATCTACCCGGAAAGGAAACTTTGCTGGCCCGATTCGTCGGCGGGTTGGCCAATCCCCTCTCCCGGTTGGTTTATGGCCTGAATTTTAACCAGATAAAATTGGCATTAACACTAAAGGAAATAGGCAACAGGAAACAGGAACTAGGAAAATGAAGCTGAAATCCTTTACTCAACTAAAGGTTTAGCAAAAGGCACGTTTTTTAGTTCTGGATGTTTACAAGATAACTCAAACTTTTCCAAAAGAAGAAAAGTACCGGTTGACCAGCCAAATGAGACGCGCTGCCGTTTCAGTAGGTTCTAATTTAGCCGAGGGGTTTTCAAGGAGAAAGTTAGGCAATAAATGCCACTATATGAAGTGGCAGCAGGTTCCTTAGTCGAGTTGCAGAGCCAATTGATCCTTGCTAAAGACTTAGGCTTTATAACCAAAAACCAGTTTGAAGAATTAGCCGAAAAAACAATAGAAATAAACAAAATGGTTAATAGTTTAATTAGCAAATTGTCCAAATTACATAGTTGCTAATCCCTAGTGCCTAATACCTAGTGCATAGTACCTATTAAAAGGAGGTGAAAATCATGACAGACGATAATAAAAAGTCTCAACCAGAAGTTGATCGTCCTTTGGACGAAAAAATCAAATCTCAAAATGAAAAGCCGGGGGTGAAAGAGGAAAAAGCTGAGGTTAAAGAAGAAAAGACAGAAAAGACGACTGACGTTCAGGTTTCAGATAAACTGACCAAAATAATTGACCAGATTGCCAAACTGACCGTGTTGGAACTTTCCGAATTAGTCAAGGCTCTGGAAGATAAATTCGGAGTCCAGGCAGTCGCCGCTACGCCAATGAGCGCTGCCGGCGGAGCCGTGTCAGAGGGAGCAGAAGCTCCGGTCGAGGAAAAAACGGAGTTTACTGTTGTTTTATCCGAATCAGGAGCCAACAAAATCGGCGTGATTAAGGCCCTGCGGGAAATTAAGCCGGAATTAGGCTTAAAAGAAGCCAAGGACATTACCGAGGCAGCCCCGGCCGATATTTTAGTTGACGCCAAGAAAGAGGCCGCGGAAGAAGCCAAGAAAAAGTTGGAAGAGGCCGGAGCCAAAGTCGAGCTGAAATAGAATTTATGAAGTCCCGCCAAAACTGTAGCATGAGCCGTGTTCGAATAGAAATAGAAAGGCGAATGCTAAAGTTGGCTGGGAGAAAGTTGAATTGAAATAAAATTCTAAGAAAATTAGCCCCGGGGGGTGTTTTTTCCTCCGGGGTTTTTCTTGCTGAAACTCCGAGGTTAATCCCGAAGGGATCCCTTTGGGATCCTCTTTTACTAGAACCTGCCTGCTCGCCTCGTAAGACTCGCTCGAAAGGACCTCTTTCTCCATCATCCTTCTATGAAAAAGCTTGTCAAGAGCCAGATTGAATTGTTCCTTTCAACATCCTTCTATTCGTGCTTAAAGCACACTGTAACTTTTGTTGAAAAAGCAATTGCCAATCCTGAGGTCCAGTTTCTTCAAAGAGAACT
>JAHJSD010000086.1 GCA_018830585.1 Patescibacteria group bacterium | reverse complement strand
TTTTGTTTTAAATCAGCTTGACTATCAAAGAAATTTAGAAAAAATAAAACATCTCCTGATTGAAGATTAATTTATTTCCAGATGTGTCTACCTATTCCACACCTGGTGTGTGAAAACTGATGCCTCCTGTTTGTGCCTGGGACAATTCTGCAGTAAAATCATTTCAGCATGTCACTATCAATTGGGATTGTGGGGCTTCCTAATGCCGGTAAATCAACGCTTTTTAATGCTTTATTAAAAAAGCAGATTGCCGACGTAGCACCCTATCCTTTTTGCACTGTTGAGCCCAATAAAGGAATCGTTGAGGTTCCTGATGGTCGGCTTCCGGTTTTGGCCAAAATTACTGGCGTCTCAAAGATAATCCCGGCAGTAGTTGAATTTATTGATATTGCCGGGCTGGTTAAGGGGGCCCATAAAGGAGAAGGATTAGGCAATAAGTTTTTGGCTAACATCCGTGAAGTTTCAATTATTTGCCATCTGATCAGGTTTTTCAAGGATGACAATATCGCCCATGTTGAGGGACGGGTAGATCCGGAATCGGATGTTGAAATTATCAACAGCGAGCTGATCCTAGCTGATCTGCAAACTTTAGACAAGCAAAAAGAAGTCAAGTTTACTAACAACAAAGAGGAAAAAATCAGATGGGAAGCAATTGTCAAACTGAAACAGGAGCTAAACCAAGGCAAGTTGGCTACCCGGGTGGATCTTTCCGATCAGCAAAGGGAGCTGATTAAAGAGCTGTTTCTTCTAACCGACAAGCCGGTGATTTACTTGGCCAATGTTGGCGAGGACCAGTTGGCTGATCAAAAAGTGATCTCAGATTTTAAATATCAGCCTGTTATTGCCATTTCTGCCAAAATGGAATTTGAGCTGGCGGCATTATCCGATGAAGATCAAAAAGAATACCTGACCCAGTATCATTTGTCGGAGCCGGGCTTAAACAGGTTAATCAAACAAGCTTATCAGACATCGGGGCTGATTAGTTTTTTCACCACTACCGGTAACAAAGAGGTCAGGGCTTGGACAATCAAACAAGAGACTGATGCGAAAGATGCCGCCGGGGCGGTCCACTCGGACTTTAAAGACAATTTCATCAAGGCAGATGTCGTTTCCTTTGAAGATTTTGTCCAATACGGCGGCTGGGTAAACGCCAGAGCGGCGGGAAAGGTCAGGTCAGAAGGTAAAGACTATTTGGTTGCCGACGGCGAGGTGGTTGAGTTTAAAATCGGTGTTTAACTATCCGCTCCCCTTTGCCGGCGCAAAGAAGGGTCGACTACCGAAACAGCTTCTTTTATTTTCAAATTTCCTCTTAAAAAAAAATTTATCTTCTTTGCCGTTTCTGTAGGTAATTCAATCGTTTTTTGATAAGAAACAAACAGGGTTTCAACGTTCGGTTGTCTTGCCAGCCAAATTTTTATTTCCTTTAAGTGTTTTTTGAAGGCGGCTTTTATTTTAGAATCGGAAACTTTCTTTTTTGCCCCCCTCCTTTTGATCATCTTTGCCTGAGAGGCAAGAACCTGATCAAGGTCTCTTTCCATAAAAATTACCCGGTAGCGATAGTCCGGAGGAAGGTAGGTCAATAAAGGGGAAACTACCTTCAATACTTTGCCGGCCGCTTGCTTAAGCCAGGAGTTATTTTGGGCAAGTTTTTTGACCTTTCGGTACTCAAAGTAGCCGTTGGGATTGTCAGAATCGGGTTTTCTTTTGTCGTCTTTAAGGATTTTCAAACCTCCCGATAAGAGCATTTGCATTACCATAGAAGTTCCCGAGCGGGGAAGTCCGGAAACAATAATAATCTCTTTTTTCATCTATCCTGATCCATTTTAATTGAAGTTAGCACCAAAGAAAAGCGGCCGCGGTTTAAACGGATATAAGGATTAGTTTAGCTATTACCCACAGAAACCAAATCCCGACGTTGCGTCGGGGCGGTTCAGGGTTTCGCTGGCGTCCTAAAAGACAAAGAAGTCGGTTATGTTCTCCCCAATCTTTTTTTAGCCCAAAATTGATTAACTTCAAATAGGGTTTCAAAGGTGCCGGCATCTCTCCACCAACCCTCAAGGTAGCAGTAATCAAGCAAACCGTCATTAAGGTAACTGTTATTCAAATCTGTTATTTCTAACTCTCCTCTTTTTGAAGCTTTCAGTTTTTTAATCCTTTTGAAAACAGTTTGATCGTAAAGATAAAGGCCGGTAACGGCATAGTTGCTCTTAGGTTTTTTCGGCTTTTCCTCGATTTTGATAATTTCGCCAGCCTTAAAAACGGGCACTCCGAATCTTTCCGGATCGGGGACCTTCTTCAAAAAAATCTTAGCCCCGCTTTTAAAACTTTTCAGATCGGGAGAAATATCGGCATTGGTGCAATTATCTCCTAAAATAACAGCAATCTTCTCGCCGCTGGCGTATTTTTCGGCGCAGGCGATTGCCTGAGAAATGCCGCCCTCTTTTTCCTGATAAGCATAAAAAATTTGATTGATACCGAATTCACAGCCGTCTTGAAGAACCCGGATAAAATCACCGGCATGCGGACCACCAGTGACAATGATAATTTCCTTAATGCCGGCATTAACCAAAGTTTGGATTGGGTAGTAAATCATGGGTTGATCGTAAACGGGCAACAAATGTTTATTGGTGGCGCGAGTTAATGGATAAAGCCGACTACCCAATCCTCCGGCGCAAATTACTCCTTTCATGAATCTTTACCCTCCTTTCTTTTATGGAGCCCCACGGATAAACCCGTGGTACCAATCCAAACGCTCCGTTGGGGCAAATATACGGGACAAAGAAAACCAATTCATCCCCGGGCTAATCCCAAAGGGACCATGGCCTGCCTGCCGGTTTACCTGTCTGCCGACAGGCAGGCCCGCCGGTAGGAGGGCAGGCAGGTTTTCTTGGTTCGTGTATAAAATTTTTCCGTTTCCTTCTTTAATTTATCCCACCAATGAGGATTCTTCAGATACCACTCAATAGTTTTTTTTAAACCTTCTCTAAGGCTGTATTTGGGCCGCCAGCCCAGCTCTTTGCCTGCCTTAGACCAATCAACGGCGTATCGTCGATCATGTCCGGGTCGATCTTTAACGAATGCAATTGATTTTTTAAAATCTTTGCCCATTAATTGGATAATTAATCGGGCCAGCTCCAAATTATTAATCTGTTTGATCTGTCCGCCGAGGCAATAAGTCTCCGCCGTTTTGCCTCGAGTTAAAATCAGTTCGATTGCCCGGCAGTGGTCTTCAACATAAAGCCAGTCGCGGAGGTATTTCCCGTCTCCATAAATGGGAATCTTTTCACCTCTGATTAAATTGGTAATCATTCTGGGAATGAATTTCTCCGGATGCTGATACGGCCCGTAATTATTCGAGCAATTAGTAATGGTGATCGGCAAACCAAAAGAGTGGTGGAAGCTGTTAACCAGATGGTCTGAAGCGGCTTTACTGGCAGAATAGGGACTTCTAGGATCGTATTTGGTTCTTTCGCTAAATTTCCTCTTGCTTCTTGGGGATAATGAACCGAAAACTTCGTCTGTGCTGACATGGTGAAACCTTTTCACCTTGTGATTCGAAGAGGCTTTAAGTAGTGTGTAGGTCCCCAGAATGTTCGTTTTTAAAAAAACGAGAGGGTTATTCAAGGACCGATCGACATGAGATTCGGCAGCAAAATGAACTACCCAATCAATTCCAGCCATCAGCCGATTGACCAGCTTTTGGTCAGTGATATCACCCCTGACAAACTTATAATTTTTATTTTGACTGATTTTTTCCAAACTTCCTAAGTTTCCGGCGTAAGTTAACTTATCAAGGTTAATAATTTGATCCCCAGGATGGCGGCTTAACCAGTAGTGGATAAAATTGCTACCGATAAACCCAGCCCCGCCGGTGACCAGAAGCTTCATTCTTTATCCGATAATACTCTTTTTGGGCTGGTCGGTCAATCCTTTGGCCTGATTTGAAAGATGGCGAAATCTCGCTCTTGTTATCTTGTTATAATGGTACCAATGATTATTTTAGGCGTTGATCCCGGTTTGGCCTCGACCGGTTGGGCGGTTCTGGAAAAGACTTCCCAAAACAGGCTGGTCGACTACGGTTGTGTCAAGACCGCGGCCGGTTTGGATTTTTCAAACAGACTTGGACATTTGTTTCAGGCAATGGAAGATCTGATAAAACAATTTAGTCCGGAAGTAATGGCGGTGGAAGAACTTTTTTTCGCCCAAAACGTTAAAACGGCAATCAAGGTAGCTCAAGCACAGGGAGTAATTAAATTGGCCGGTGCCCAGTCAGGTCTGAAAGTGGTAGAATACACCCCGTTGAATATTAAGATGTCCATTACCGGCTATGGCCGGGGCGACAAAAGACAAATTGAGTTTATGGTCAAAAAACTGCTAAACTTAGAGAAAGAGATCAGACCCAGCCATGCCGCTGACGCGGCGGCAGTGGCCCTAACCCATATTTTTACTAATCAAAACTTAAAATAAAAATGATCGGCAGTTTGAGAGGTAAGATAATTTATAAAGGACTTGACCGGGTAGAAATTGATACCGGTGGTATTGGCTGGGAAGTTTTTGTTTCCAGAAACGATCTTTCCGGAATCGGCCTTAATGATCTGGTCGAACTGTTTATCTTTCACCACACCGCCGAGAATACCAGCAGTCTTTTTGGTTTTCTAATCCGGAAAGATAAGCATGTTTTTGAAATGTTAATCTCCGTTTCCGGGGTTGGCCCCAAAACGGCGATAGAGATTTTTTCCGCCGGCAAAGGGGAAAGGATTTTAAAAGCGGTGGCAGAAGCGGATGTTGATTTTTTCCAACAGGTCAAAGGTGTCGGTAAAAAAGGAGCTCAAAGAATTATTATTGATCTTAAGGCTAAAGTCGGCAGCGCCCGGGACCTTGATTTTGAAAGAGAAGCCGGCGCCAACGAAGTTGTTTATCAAGCTCTTTCTAATTTGGGTTTTAGAAAGGAAGAAATCAGGCAGGCAGTCAATCTGTTGCCGGAAAAGATCGCCAACGACGACGAAAAAATTAAGTTTATTTTAAAATCAATCGGCAAAAATGAGCGCCAAAATTCTTGAAGATAACCAAATAGAAGAGGAAGATAAAGCGGAGGTTCGTCTTCGCCCCCAAAAGCTGACCGAGTTTATCGGACAACCAAAGTTGAAAGAACAATTGGGAATCTTAATCCAGGCGGCGAAAGAGAGAAAGGAATCTTTAGAACACCTTCTTTTTTACGGGCCTCCCGGATTGGGAAAGACCACCCTTTCAAGCCTCTTGGCCAAAGAGATGGGCGTCAATATCAGAATCACTTCCGGTCCGGCCTTAGAAAGAGCCGGAGATTTGGCTTCAATTCTGACTTCCCTTGAGCCGGGAGATATCTTATTCATCGATGAGGTCCATCGGCTTAATAAAGTTGTTGAAGAAACTTTATATCCGGCAATGGAAGATTTCTGCTTGGATATGGTTTTAGGCCGCGGTCCGGCGGCGAGAACGCTTAGGTTAGACCTTAATCACTTTACTATCGTCGCCGCTACTACCAGGATCGGATTGCTTTCCTCGCCGATGAGAGACCGGTTTGGTTTTGTCCATAAACTCGAGTTTTATTCGCCTGAGAATATTGAAAAAATAATTATCCGCTCAGCAGAGATTTTAGGAGTCAAAATAGATAAAAAGGGAGCAGAGGAAATTTCTAAAAGATCCAGAGGTACTCCCAGGATTGCTAACCGGATCTTAAGAAGGGTCAGGGATTTTGCCCAGGTAAGGGCAAAAGGAGAGATCAACGCCGGTGTCGCCGGAGAGGCGCTTTTAATGTTGGCTGTTGACGATTGGGGATTGACTCAGGCAGACAGATATTTTCTAAGGTCCTTGGCGGAAAAACACCAGGGTGGTCCGGTGGGGATAGAAACCTTGGCGGCGACGGTAAGTGAAGATATTGGCACCATAGAAGAAGTTTACGAGCCCTATCTGCTCCAGATTGGCTTTTTAAAACGAACGCCGAGAGGAAGAATGATGACGCCGAGAGCTTTTGAATTTTTGAA
Organism: Patescibacteria group bacterium; assembly: GCA_018830585.1. Lineage (GTDB taxonomy): Bacteria > Patescibacteriota > Microgenomatia > UBA12405 > JAHJSD01 > JAHJSD01. Next base: position 21,203 of record JAHJSD010000086.1, on the reverse strand, counting down.
TATGCCGTTGCCTAAAAAACTTCAGCAGGAAGGGTTATTTTAGCCTGACGTCCACGAGTTTCGCGTTATTGTCATCCTGAATTTATTTCAGGATCTGATTGTTATTCAAACGATAAAGATAGGTGCTGAAACAAGTTCAGCATGACGAGCTATGTTTTTAATCCGAAATTCGTAATGTCTCCCGAGCCCGGATCGGAACTACCAACTACGATCCTGGGTCGGACTAGAATTGTCGAAAAAGGTCGAAAAATAAACCATGTTCTCAGTAGTGATCCTAAACTATAACGGCCAAGAGTTTCTTTCCGGATGTTTGGGCTCCATTTTGGCCGCGGACGGCTCTTTGGTAACGGAAATAATTGTCGTTGACAATGGATCTTCTGATGGTTCTGTTAAAACCATCAGAAAATTCCAAATTTCAAAACCCAAATTCCAAACAAGCTCCAAATCTCAAATTTCAAAAATCAAACTAATCGAAAACAGAAGAAATTTAGGTTTTGCCAAAGCGGCCAATCAAGGAATTTTGGCGGCAAAGGAAGATTTTGTGGTTCTTATCAATAATGATCTTAGATTAGATAAACAATGGTTTTTAGAAGCGAAAAAGGCAATCGAAAAATGGCATAAAAAGGAACCGGTCGCCGCTTACTTTGGCAAGGTTTTAAATTGGCAGGGAACTGAAATTGAAAGTACCGGCTTGGTTTATTGGCTAAAAGGAAAGTCGCTTAATCGAGGCAATGGTCTGTCGGCAAAAACCGATAGGTATCAAAAAGAAGAGTTTGTCTTTGGCCCTTCAGCGTCGGTTGTTGTTTATTACCAGCCGGCTCTTGTTCAAGCAGGACTCTTTGATGAAGATTTTTTTGCTTACGAAGAGGATGTTGATCTAAACCTCAGATTAAATAATGCCGGCTGGAAAACTTTATACTCTCCTAAGATGATTGCTTACCACTTGGGCGGCGGTACCAGCAGGAAAATGGGAAATTTCCGTCAAAGAATGGACACTAAAAATTGGTGGTTTATTATTATTAAAAACTATCCCGTCTCAATTTTGGTAAAATACGGATTATCGATTTTTATAGAAAGATTAAGAAACCTGAGCGGTTTAATCAAGGCCACTGCTTGGTATCGAATTCCAGCAACGCTTTTGGCTACTTACGGTGAGCTATTGCTAAAATTACCTAAACTTCTAAAAAAAAGAAAACCAGTAAGAGAAAATATTTTGTTAGCCCTAAAATGAACCAACCAGAAGAAGTTTTGACTACTAATCAACCGGAAAATAACCAAGAAGATAAAAAAAAATTTAGTGCCAACTTTTTAAGATTAGCACTATTGATTTTTGTTTTGCCGCCGCTGTTTTTTTTGCTTGCCATAGCAATAGGATCTTTTTTTTATTTAGAAAGCTTTTCCTCCAAAACAGGGTTGGGGGTAAACCAGGTAATCAACCAATCCTGGCAGGGTTTTAAAAATCCCTATCAGGAAAAATACCTAACCTTTTTGCTTTTGGGACTGGACCAGCGGCCGGAAGACGAGACCATGCTTACCGATACCATTCTTGTTGTCGGTTTAAATACCCAGACAGGAAGTTATCTTTTATTTTCAATTCCTCGGGACCTCTGGATCAGTCCGCTTAAAACAAAAATCAACGCTCTTTATTACTACGGTATTAAAGAAAACCCCTCTGACCCAACCAAAATAGTTCGGCAGGAAGTGGAAAAAATTATCGACAGAAAGATTAACCACACTATTGTTTTAAAAATGGAGAGCATAAAAGATTTAGTAGATCTTTTGGGCGAGATAGAAATAAATATTGAAAGAGGTTTTGTCGACAGTGAATTTCCTAAAGATGACGGCAGCAATCAGGTAATGACTATCGAATTTAATCAGGGAAAACAGGTCTTTAGCGGCGAAAGAGCCCTTCAGTTTATCCGTTCCCGGAAAAGCCAGGATCAGCAAGAAGGGGGTGACGATGCCCGCCAAAAAAGACAAAAACAAATAATTACCGCTTTAAAAGAAAAACTGGTCAAAGATCGGGCTACTTTGATAAATCCTGAAAAATTAGCCAAACTTTACAATTTTTTCCAAAACGATCTTGATTTATTCCCAAAAGTTGATTTAGCTCGAATAACTTCTTTTTACCGAATAGTTCCAAAACTGATCGACGGCGAGCAAAAACAGATTGAAATTCCCTGGAAAGAGGAAGGAGCGATTTTGACCGCCGCCAAAGATCCTCTTTACGGTACTTGGATTTTGATTCCAAAAAACAATGATTGGCAACCGGTTAAAGATTTTTTCAGCCTTAATCTACCTTAATGAGAGTGCTTCTTTTTCCTCATTGTTTCTTTCCTGCCGTTGACGGCGGGGTAGTCACTTTTTCTAACTTAGCCTTGGGATTGACTAAGTCCGGTTTTGAAGTTGAAATTATTACCACCAATCGCAGATCAAGCGATGATTTTTTTAACCCTCGGGCAAAGAAACTGCCGACAGAAAAAATCTGGCAAGGAATGAAAATCACCCGTCTGGAAGTTTTAAGCAGGGGTAGAAGATTTTTCAAATTGTTTTCAAAAATAACCGGCGCTGATTTTTTTACTGCTTTTTCAAAAGGACCCGTTTTTTTAAACTTAAGAGAGATTTTTAGAAAAAGAGAGATTGATTGGGTGATTACCGGACTTTTTCCTAGCCTGACTCCGTTTTGGGCCTATCTTCTGGCCAAAAGGAATGGGGCAAAATTGGCAATCATTCCCGGCCTTCATAGCCAGGAGAAAGCGTATCAGAATAAATTTTTACTAAGACTGGTCGGTAAATCCGATTTGGTCTTGGCCTTTACCGATTACGAAAGAGACCTTTACCGGAAAATGGGCATTCCCGGCCGGAAAATTTTAGTTTCCGCCGGATTGATCGACGATTTTATTTTCGAGTTTCAAAAAGATAAATCGGGTAAGTTTCCCAAAAAACCAACCATTCTTTTTTTGGGAGTGAAAGCGGCTCACAAAAGGGTGCCAATGCTGATAGAAGCGATGAAACTTGTTTGGCAAAAAACTGAAGTTGATCTGGTTATCGCCGGCCCGGAAACGCTTTCCAGCAACGAAATCAAAGAAACGCTGGCGTCTTTGGGCTCTCAAAACCGGAAAAGAATTGTTTATTTAGGCAAGGTCGGTCAGAAAAGAAAAGCTTGTCTGATTGATCAGGCTACGGTGTTGGTTAATCCTTCCAGGCACGAATCGTTTGGCATTGTTTTTATTGAAGCCTGGGCCAGAAAAAAACCGGTTATCGCCGCCGACTTGCCTGCTCTAAAACAGGTGATCAGAAACGGGGAGGACGGCTTTCTGTTCAAAAAAGACTCTGTTGCCGATTTGGCCGACAAAATCCTCCATTTAGTTTCCAATCCCGGCCTTGCTAAAATAATGGGGGAGAGGGGTTATCAAAAAGCTAACTCGCGATTCCGCTCTCAACCCGCGATTAAGAAGATTGTTGACCGATTGGGCAAAAAATGATTGTGTTGATATTGTCTATCGCCTTGGTACTAAGGCTAGTTGCCTTAAACCAGTCTTTTTGGTTAGATGAAGCGGTCCAGGTTTGGGCCAGCTCCGCTTTTTCAATTGCTGATTTTTTCAAATCTTATCTTCCCGGCGATTTCAACCCGCCGCTTTACCATCTCTTGCTCCATTTTTGGATTAAGGTTTTTGGAATTTCAGAGGTCTCGGTCAGACTGCTACCGGTTTTATTGTCACTTGTTTCTGTTTGGCTGATTTGGAAAATCGGCTTAATTATCACTGACAAAAAGACTGCTTTCGTCTCCGCTTTGTTCTTGGCCATTTCTCCTTTGTTTATTTATTATTCCCAGGAAAACAGAATGTATCTGCTCTCCTCTTTTTCCGTGCTTTTCACCTGCTGGCGCTTCCTGGTTTTGACCGAGGAGCAAACCTGGAAAAACTCTCTTTTTTTTGGTTTGGGTTTAATTCTGGTAGGATTTTCCCATTTCTTAGCGGTTTTAGTTTTGCCAATCTTTTTCCTTTTCGGGATCAAAAAGGTTAAAAAGGAAAAACTTTTCCTGCCTTTCTTTATTTTTACTACCGCCTATTTGGTTTATTCCCCAATTTTCCTAAGGCAAATGAGAACCGGAACGGCCTTAAAAAACAGCTTTCCTGTTTGGGGAGAAACGGTCGGTAGTTTCAGCTTAAAATCAGCCGCTCTTTTGCCGGTTAAGTTTATTATCGGCAGAATCAGTATCGCCAATAAATTAGTTTATGGTTTTGTTTCCCTGTTTTTAGTATTTTTATACTGGGGAACGGCTATTCTGCCACTAGCAAGAATTCTTAAACGTGGAGAGCAAAAGGAAAACTCTGGCATACGATTAGTCACTTCTTTACTACTTTTCCCTCCCCTGATCGGTTTTCTGATCAGTTTTTGGCTGCCGGTTTTTTCTTATTTCAGGTTTCTTTTTGTCTTGCCGTTTTTTTACCTCTTGATCGCCGTTAGTTTAACCGAAAGGACCAAGCTTTTAAAAAAACTCCTGCCCGTTTTAGTTCTTATCAATTTACTTTGTTCGGCAGTCTATCTTTTAAATCAGAACTTCCATCGGGAAAATTGGCGGGGAGCGGTTAACTGGCTTCATTCGGAAAACAAAGACGATTCTTCGGTAATAATCTTAGGCCAGATAAGCAAACCTTTTGAATATTATGACCATAAAAAGAGCGATTTAGTTATAGTTGACAACCCCCAGTCGGCTAACTTAGATTTATCAGTATTGGACAATGATCAGGTTTTCCTAATCAGTTATTCCTTGCCTATTTTTGATCCGGAGGATAGAATTAGAGAAGAGTTAAAGAACTTGGGTTATCAATTAAAAGAAGAGCAAAGTTTTAGAGGGGTAAATTTAGAAGGATGGTTAAGATAATAGATACCGGCAACAACATAAGAGGCAGTGAATTTCCCGGAGATATGGTTGGCCGCCCAGCAGATGAACTGTCGCGAGTTCGGTTTGACAGAAGCTTTCCACAAGGAAAAGCGAGAAGACCCAGATCTGTTTCCACCCCAACACTTTCCCGTCAGGGAATTTCCGGCCTCCCACCAGAAGATTCTCGTGGAACCTGTCATTGGTTAGTTCGTGCTAAAGGTACCGGAATAAGGTTTTAAATTATGAAAATAGCAATCGATGTTTCCCAGACAGTTTATGGCGGCGGGGTTGCTGTCTATACCAGAAATTTAGTTGAAACTCTGCTTTCTATTGATAAGAAAAACCATTACCGGTTTTTCTTTTCTTCTTTAAGGAGAAACTTCAGAGATGCCAAGATCAAAATAGGGGAGAAGAATTTGGAAGTTAAGATTTTCAAAATCCCGGCCACCGCTTTGGATTTTTTCTGGAACGGGCTTCATATCTGGCCAGTAGAAAAGTTTGTCGGCGAGGTTGACATTTTCCACGCTTCCGACTGGACTCAGCCTCCGGCAAAAAAAGCCAAGTTAGTCACTACCATTCACGACCTTTCCTTTTTAAAGTACCCGAAAACGGTTCATCCCAAGGTTTTGGTAGTTCAAAAAAGAAGATTGCAGTGGGTTAAAAAACAGACTGATCAGATTATTGCCGTTTCCGAAGCAACCAAAAAAGAGGCGATTGAACTTTTAGGAATTCCCGCTAAAAAAATTACTGTTGTTTATGAAGCTTTACCGAAAGATGTTTTAAACTTCGCCTCGCAATTGCCGGTTAAAAAGGGGTTTGTCAATGATTGCAAATCTAAGTTTAAAATTACCAAACCGTACATTTTTGCTTACGGCTCCAGAGCGCCAAGGAAAAATATTGAAAAATTAATCCAAGCTTTTAACTTGGTTGCCAAAAAAATAGACTGCCAGTTAGTTGTTTGCGGCAACTACAAAACCAAAGAAAAGCTTCCCAAAAACGTGGTCCTGACCGGCTTTTTGCGCCGAAATGAAATGCTGACCCTTTTTTCCAAAGCAAAAGTTTTTGCCTATCCCTCTTTATACGAAGGATTTGGTTTGCCGATTTTGGAAGCTTTTGTTTTCGGAATTCCGGTGGTGACCGGCAATTGCTCCAGCATGGCGGAGATTTCCGGCAAAGCGGCTTTCTTGGTCAATCCAAAATCAGTTAAATCAATCGCCGCCGGACTGACAACCGCTCTGGCCGGGGGCAAACCCTGCCAAGAGGCAATAGAACTGGGTAAAAAAAGATTAAAGCTTTTCAGCTGGGAAAAAGCGGCCAAAGAAACTCTTCAGGTCTACAAAAAAGCCCTGGCCGGAAAATAGACTCGCGCCCCAAAACCTCCGTATATCTTATTCCAGGAAAGCGAAAACCCCGACTTGGCGTTGGCTATTAATTCGATTCCGGAAGTGAAAACTTAAAACGATCCAGGATCGTGATTGTCCGAAATAAAGTCCTGTAAACCCATGGTTTTCTTGGTTCGCGCATAACCGTCCGGACATTACGTCGGGGGAAGAATTCCCCCTCGTCATTCTGAGCGGAGCGAAGAACCTGCCTGCCGGCAGGCAGGTCCCCTAATCGTTGGCACCTTGCCTTTCTAAACAGGGATCCTTCGTCATCAGAATTCCTCAGGATGACTGCCGGGGGAATCTATCGAAGCTCCATACCAGACGGGAAACCACGTGAGGCCACGATGGAGGGATGGAATACACCATGTGTATACCATATCCCCCCTGCGGCAATACAGGGGAAAGCATTTTTGTCGATTTTAACAGAATACCACGGGCCTTAGCCTATGTGTAGTTTATTTTGATCTTTCAACCGTCCGAGCACTTAAACTCAGAGCAATTACCACCTTATAACAGGGTAAATATTCAACGCCGATCAACGTTAAATACTGTCAGACTAAGTTTAAATTTGCTAATCTGTTTTGTCTATAGGCTAACAGTCTACAAAAGCTTATAGAAGCTTATAGTAAATAGCTCTTTTTTATTTTTCCCCTTCCTCTTCCTTAAACAACAGCCAAGCCCTTTTCCTGTATAATCTTTTTCATATGTTGATTGCTATTGACGGTAACGAAGCAAATTTGGACCATAAAGTAGGGGTTAACCGGTACGCCTTTGAAATTCTCTGGTCCTTTTATCGTTTAAAGAAAAGAAATCCGGATTTAAAAAAGATAGACTTTGTTATCTTTCTTTCCCGTCAACCCCGTCCCGAGTTCCCTTCTGAAACAAAAGGGTGGCATTACGAGGTTTTTGGACCGAAGTTTCTTTGGACCTTCACCGGGCTGGTTAAGAGACTTTATTTTGGGTCGCCCAGACCAGATCTGTTATTTTCTCCGTCCCACTACGGTCCCTTGTTTTCACCAATACCTTTTGTCGTCTCGATAATGGATCTGGGCTTCCTGCGTTGGCCAAGGCAATTCACCAAAAAAGACTTCTTTCAATTAAAGTACGGCACTCGGTTTTCAGTAAAAAGGGCTTCAAGAGTAGTTACCATTTCCAAGTTCAGCAAAGAGGATATTGCTAAAACTTATGGGATTGATCCTAATTTAATTAGCGTTGCTTATCCGGGTTGGCAAAAAAACCAGGGGTCAAAAAAAACCTTATCGCAATCACTACCTCACCCCGGAGCAACCGACAAACAAAAACCCAAAAAACAAAGATCGACATTTAAAAATTTAAGAGGCAAGTTCCGGATCAAGGGCAGTTATTTGCTTTATTTAGGAACTCTCAAACCAAGCAAGAACTTGGAAGGATTAATCGAAGCTTTCCGCCTGTTAACCGAGGAAAGGCTGTTTTCAGAGTTGAAATTAGTCATTGCTGGCAAAAAAGGCTGGCTTTACCAGGATATCTTCAAAAGAGGTGTTGAATTAGGTTTGCAAAAGAAAATTGTTTTCACCGGTTTTGTCCCTGATCCTGAAATAAAAAAACTGATCCGCAACGCCAGCGCTTTTATAATGCCCAGCTTCTGGGAGGGATTCGGCATCCCGGCCTTAGAGGCGATGGCCGAAGGCACTCCGGTGATTTGTTCCAACAAAGCCGCTTTGCCCGAAGTAGTTGGCAAAGCAGCTTTGTTGATAAACCCCTACAGCGCTAAGGATATTTCTGATAAAATTAAAGAGGTCCTGACTGACCAACGTCTAAGAAAAAGGTTGATAAAATTAGGAAGGGACCAGGCCGGAAAATTTGATTGGGACAATTCCGGCCAGGCAATACTTAATTTATTAATTAAAACAAAATGAGACTTACCGACAACATAAATTTAGGCTTGTTTCCTCCTAAATTTATTTTTTCAGACCGAATGGGTAAAAAGCTGAGTCTGTCCGAAACACTCGATAAAATAATCGTCCGTTTGGCCAATTGTTTGCTCGATTTTTGGCTGATGATTTTAGGCTGGGTCACTTGGTGCCCTTTTTGGTTTTTCAGAAAGACCTTCTTTCTGATTTCAGGAGTGAAAATGGGCAAAGGGAGCAAGATTCACACCGGTTGTCTTTTCTTTAATCCTGCCGGGGTTTCTGTTGGTGATGACAGCATCATTGGTTTTCGGACCTTTCTTGATGGCCGCGCCCCCTTGAAAATCGGCAGTCATGTTGACATTGCCTCTGAAGTAATGATCTATAATTCGGAGCACGAGATTCACTCAAGTGACATGCGGCCAACGGAAAGCCCGGTAACAATAGGCGACTATGTTTTTATCGGCCCGAGAGCAATTGTTCTTCCCGGAGTAAAAATAGGCAAGGGGGCAGTAGTAGCGGCCGGGGCAGTAGTGACCAAAGACGTAGCGGAAAGAATGATTGTTGCCGGAGTACCGGCCAAAAACATAACTGAAAGAAGGGTAAAAAAATTGGATTACCGGTTGGGTAGGAGCAGACTGTTTCAATGAGCTTGCCCCGAAACAGTAAAGAAAAAATCATCGCCCTTCTGAAGGAAAGAAAGAAAACACTAAAGAGACTTAAACACATTGATGAAATTTTCAGAGAAGAAAAAACTAACGAAGACGCTTGGCCGGGGCATGACACTATTGGCTATTGTCATGCTAATATAGAAGGCCAGGTGTGGGAAAGCCACCTTAAATTAATAGAGAGGCAACTTAGGGAATTAGGTTGGAAAGATGAAAAAAAGTAAGATAATCTTTTTTGCATTTGGCGTTCTGGCCAGCCTTTACCTTTTGCTTCCGGAGCCTAAACTTCCTCCTCCGGATTTACCGGAAAGTTTAAAATCCGACCTTCCGGGGGATACAGTCCAGCTCGTTAATGTTTCCGCTTATTTTACCGAGAAAGAAAGGGAGGATTTAATTTCTTTTTACCAAGATTATTTTTCCCGATCACCCTTTTTGAACCTTCCCTTAATCACCATAAGGTTAAACCATCCGCCCGAGTACGCCAAAGAAATAATCAGGGATACTGTTCAAAGTTATTATTTTGAAGAATTGATCCACCCGTTTAAAAGCTCTCTTTTTATTAACGGATTTGACTGGCAAAATGATGTTTTTACCCCACCGGATAAAAGGGCTCAAAACAAATTGATTTTTAAACAAAAAACCTGGCCGGTCAAGGTTACTCTCAAGTGGTTCCATTCCGGCCTTGCGGTTAGATTGTTTATTTTCTGGTCCGTCTGGATGGTCTTTGCCGCCGTAAGCAAACTTTGGTTTTCGGAGATAAAATCTCTCTTTATTTTTTTGACCAAGAAAAAAAGATGAACCCGGCTCTTTCCATAATTATTGTCAATTACAACACCAAAAAACTTTTGGAAGAATGCCTTAGTTCAATAATTAAAAACGATAAAAGACTGAACTTTTCTGCTAAAGAGATTACTTCTGTTGACAATGAGTCTATTCCGGCAGAAATAATCGTGGTTGACAATGGATCGTCTGATGGTTCTGTCGAAACCATCAGAAATTTCCAAATCCCTTGCCTTGCCGGCAGGCAGGCAAATCCCAAACTCCAAACAAATCTCAATCCGCCAGCTGGCGGACCAAAAATCAAACTAATTGAAAACAGAAAAAACTTGGGTTTTGCCAAGGCGAATAATCAAGCGATCAAAAAATCGAAAGGGGAGTTTGTCCTTTTATTAAACAGCGATACTTTGGTAAATGAACCGGCGATTAGCCAAACACTTCTTTGGCTTTCCAGCCATTCGGAAGCGGCGGCAGCCGGCTGCAAACTGATTAATCCCGACGGCAGTAACCAGGGCTCTTTTGGTACTTTTCCCGACCTTTGGACGGTGTTTCTAATGTTGTTCTGCGAAAGGTTTTTCGGTTCCCGGCGGGTTAGATCCAGCGGCGGCTTAATAAAACAAGTTGATTGGTTGGTCGGCGCTTTTTTTGATGGTCAGAAAATCGGCCCTTAGAAAGGTCGGCCTTTTAGACGAGAAGATTTTTATGTATATGGAAGAAGTAGAATGGTTTTACCGGCTGAAAGAATCCGATTTAAAAGCATTTTTTTACCCCAATGCTAAAATTATCCATTTAGGCGGCGCCAGTTCTGTTACCGGCAGAACCGATCCGATTTTAAATATATACCGCGGATTAGTTTATTTTTATCGGAAACACAAAAGTCCGGCGCAGTTAGCAATTTTGAAAATAATCTTAAAGTTAAAAGCGGTTTTAAGTCTCTTTTTGGGAAAAATTTCAGTAAATAATTATTTAACCAAAACCTATGGGGAAGCTATTAAATTGGTTTAAAAACAGAATTTCTTTAATTTCCAGCCTGGTTCTCTTAATCGCCATTCCTTTGTACCCTAAATTTCCTTTGAAGAATGTCGGTGGCACCTGGGTCTCAATTCGCGTCGATGATCTTCTGATTGCTTCAGTACTGTTTTTTTGGTTTTTAAGCCAAATTCTTAAAGGGTTTAAAGCTTTCAAGACCAAGCTCTTTAGGGTATTTTTCTATTTTTGGCTGGTCGGTTTAATCAGCGCTTTCTCGGCAATTTTTATCACCGGGGCAGTCAACCCTAATTTAGTTTTTTTTCATTGGTTAAGAAGAATAGAGTATATGTCTTTATTCTTTGTTTCTTTCGACGCTCTTTCGGACAAAAAGGAAGCCAAAAATTTCTTATGGGCGATTTTGCTGGCCTTAACCGGGGTCTTTGTCTACGGTATTGGCCAAAAGTATTGGAATCTGCCGGTAATCTCAACAATGAACCAGGAGTTTTCCAAAGGTCTTTTGCTCTATTTAGATCAGTGGACCAGGATCAGTTCCACTTTCGCCGGCCACTACGATTTGGCAGTTTGGCTGGTAATGGTTCTTTCCCTGCTGCCGGCGGCGATCTTGACTTTCAAAAAAGGCTGGCAAAAGATTTTGGCTGCCCTATTTTTCGCCATAGCCTTTTATCTGTTGGTCTTAACCGCCTCAAGGGTTTCTTTTGTCGCCTATTTACTCGGAATAACGACCACCTTATTGTTGACGAAAAAGTATCGCTGGCTTCCGCCGATACTTTTGATCAGTCTGTTTTTCGGTTTTCAATCAAAAGAGCTTAACGCCAGATTGACCGCTTCGATAAAAAGCGTCCCTGTGGTCGGTCAGTTAATTTCCGAAAAAAAACTTTGGCAGAACCTGATTTCATTCAGAAAAAAGGCCGAGCCGACCCTCGCCCCGGCTGAGATTTCGCCGACCCCAGTAGCAGAAGAAAAAAAAGAAGTCTTAACTGAAACACTTCCAAAACCAACGAGAATTCTTCGCGAGGCAAGAACCTGGCCGACCCCGGAAGAAGCGGAACTGGCCGCAATCAGATCTTCTAATATCCGCTTTCGGGTTGAGTGGCCAAGAGCGGTCAAAGCTTTTATAAAAAATCCTCTTCTCGGAACAGGCTATTCTTCATTAGGCTTAGCCACCGACAACGATTATTTAAGAATGTTAGGAGAAATAGGCTTAATTGGCGCTTTTTCTTTCTTTTTAATTATCTTTATTTTTTTCAAAGACGCCTTAGTATTTATTGCCGGAAAAAAAGAAAATTGGATAGTCGTTTCCGGATTATTCGGAGCAATGATTGGATTTTTGAGCAATGCTGTTTTTATTGATGTTTTTGAAGCTTCAAAAGTAGCCTTTTACTTTTGGCTTCTGATGGGAGCGATGAACGGCTTAATCACTAAAGCGAATTTTGAAAAAAAAGATGAAAAATAAACGGATTTTTTTGCTGCTGCTTTTAACTTTAGGATTTTGTCTTAGACTTTATCGGCTAAACGCCCCTCTTTTAGACTGGCATTCCTGGCGCCAAGCAGATACGGCGGCGGTAGCCAGAAATTTTTTAAAGACAGGGTTTAATCTCTTAATCCCCAAATTTGACGATCTTTCCAATATCCCCTCAGGAAAAGAAAACCCCGAAGGTTACCGCTTTGTCGAATTTCCGGTTTATAATGCGCTTCACGCTGCTTTTTTTCGTTTAACGACAGCTTTGTTTAAAAATTTTTCTTTTGAAGAGGCCGGAAGAGTGGTCAGTATTTTTGCTTCTCTTGGTTCAGCTTTATTTCTTTATTTAATCGTAGAACTTCTTTTGGGCAGCGGTCCGGCTTTTGTTTCCGCCGCGTTTTTTTTGTTTTTACCCTACAATATTTATTACTCCAGAACAATTCTGCCCGAACCGGCCATGGTGATGTTTTCACTTGCCGGAATTTACTATCTGCTTAATTGGCAAAAAACCAAAAAGACCCCGCTCTTATTCTTAAGCGCCTCTTTGGCCGCTCTGGCAATCTTAGTTAAACCTTATGCTGTTTTTCTCCTCGCTCCGACCGGACTGGTTGTTTTCGGTGAGCTTTTTTTTAAAGAAAGAAGTAAAAAAGGAGTGGTCGCGAAAGCATTTATTTACGCGATTATCTCCTGTCTTCCTTTTGTTTTTTGGCGGCTCTGGATGGGAAAGTTTCCCGAAGGAATCCCGGTCAACCTATGGCTCTTAAACCAGGGCGGATTAAGGTTTAGACCGGCTTGGTGGCGATGGCTATTTGCGGAAAGATTAGGCAAGTTAATTTTAGGATATTGGGGAATAATTTTTTTGGGGTTGGGATTGATAACCAAGGTAAAAGGGAAAGAGGCTTTATTTTATTCTTGGCTTATCGGTATTTTTACTTACCTTTCCGTTTTTGCCCGTGGAAACATCCAGCACGACTATTACCAAATTATCGCCATTCCGGTTCTGTCGGTTTTTTTGGCAAAAGGCGTTTGGTTTTTACTAAAGGCCCCTGAAAAAGTTTTTCATCGGTTTAGCAGTTTTTTGCTTTTGGCTCTGAGTTTTTGCTTTATGTTCGGCTTTTCCTGGTACCATATTCGCGATTATTACCAAATAAACCGCGGCGAAATTGTCGAGCTTGGCCGTTTAGCCGATAAAATTTTACCTAAAGACGCCAAAGTAATTGCTCCATATGGAGGGGATACAGTACTTTTATATCAGATTAACCGGCAGGGCTGGCCGGCAATAACCCACCCGGTTTCCCAGTTAATCAATCTTGGAGCAAGTTATTACCTAACAGTAGACTTTGACCGGACCACCGATGATTTGCTCCAAAAATGCCGGGTAATAGAAAAGAATGATAAATGGGTAATGATCGACTTAAAAGAATGCCGGGAGGAACTGATTTAATGAACCGGAAAATTGAAGCTCCGAGGGCTAATAGCCCTCGGATTCTTTGCATGATAAACAAACATTCCTCTGGTTTAAAAGCTGAAATCCCTGCCTGCCGGTTTACCCGCCGAAATGGAGGGCAGGCAGGCGCCGACTTGTCAACCGAGGCCTTGGCGAAGGGAGAAAAGACCTCGGGTCCCGAAGGGATCCCTTCGGGATTTTCGCGAAGGCGGACCAAAAGACCAAAGGTGTTGATGGTAACACCCTATCTGCCTTATCCACCCTACTCGGGCGGACAGACAAGATCTTACCACCTCTTAAAACATCTATCCAAAAAATGCGAGATCACTCTTTTCAATTTCGTCCTTCCCGATCAGGAGGAAAAATATACCAATCACCTTAAAAAATACTGCCGCAAAGTGATTACCATCGAGCGGGGAAAAACTTGGAGCTTAAAGAAAGTCTTGCTCACCGGCCTAGGTCCTTATCCTTTTCTGGTGATCAATTACTACTCTTCGCTTTTAAAGAAAAAAATCGCCTCTGAGATGGAAAGTGAAAAATACGACCTGGTTCACGTGGAGTGTTTTTATCTGATGCCGAACATTCCTAAAATCGGTATTCCGGTGCTTTTGGTTGACCAAACAATAGAATTTGCCGTTTATCAGCATTTTGTGGAAACTCTCTCTAATAAATTTCGCCTGATTAAACCACTGCTGCTTATCGATGTTTTGAAATTAAAATTTTGGGAGCGATTCTTCTGGAAAAGAGCCAACCGGCTGATCGCCGTTTCAAAGAACGATAAGGTTTTGATGGAAAAAATGTCGGGCAGGAAGGCGGATATTGTTGCCAACGGAGTGGACGAAACCCTTTTTACCCCCAAGAGAGTCTTCAAATACCGGAAACCGACGATTCTTTTTGGGGTAGCCAATTTTAAATGGATGCAGAACAAAGAAGGAGTGGTCAACTTGATTAGATTTATTTGGCCTAAAATCAAAAAAAGAATTCCCCAAGCCCAGTTAGTCATCGCCGGCAGACATTCAAAAGAGTTTATTGAATCCACCGGACTGGTCAAAAACAACGACCGGAGTGTTATCGTCGGAGAGGTAAACCGGCCTTCGGATATTTACCGCAAATCATGGGTTTTGGTGGCGCCGATGAAAAGCGGCGGCGGCAGCAGGACCAAGTTTTTCGAGGCAATGGCTTGCGGCTTGCCGATTATCACCACCAATCAAGGGATTGAAGGAATCGAGGCCAAAGAAGGTCAAGAGGTTTTAGTGGGCAATACTTTTGAAGAACTGACTAAATTAACAGTTAAGATTCTTAAAAACAAACAGCTAAGAGAGAAAATCGGCCAGTCCGGAAAAAAATTAGTTGAAAAGCGTTACTCTTGGAAAGAAAGCGCCAGCCAGCTTTTGAAAATTTATCAAGACACCTGTTCACAATGACACCTAAAAGAATTGTTTTTGACGCCAGAATGTACGGCCTAAAACATGCCGGTATCGGCCGGTATGTTGCCAATCTGCTTTCGGCGATCAAGAAAATTAACCCGCCCCATTTTTCTTTTACTCTCTTGTCTACCAAAGATCTTGCCAGCCAGCTCAATAAGAATTTCGGGTCTTGTTTCGATTTAATCACCGTAGAAGCAAAGCACTATTCTTTAAAGGAGCAATGGCTGGTTCCTTCGGTCCTGTCAAAACTGAATCCGGACTTAGTTCATTTCCCTCATTTTAATTCTCCGCTTCTTTACCGGGGCAAGTTTGTGGTTACCATCCACGACCTGATCAAACATTACTTTAGGGGCAAGCAAACCACCACCAAATCGCCATTTTTCTATTGGCCCAAATACTTTGGCTACCGGGCGCAAGTGGCCTTTTCCTTAAGACACTCTTCTCATATCTTCGTTCCCAGTTTTTTCTGGAAAAAGAAATTAGTTTCTGATTTTGGGATTGATCCTCAGAAAATAACCGTTACTTATGAAGCGGTTGATCCTGAATTTCTAAACTTAACTCATCGGAGTGGAGAAGATAAGTTTCAGGGAGAGTTTTTTCAGAATCCCTTTTTAATCTACACCGGCAGCGTCTACCCCCATAAAAATTTAGCCATTGTTCTTGAAGCGTTAAAAAAAATGACCGGCATCAATCTCGCCGTTGTTTGCAGCCGCAGTGTTTTCACCGAGAGAATGGAAGATTTAGTTAAAAGATTTAATCTTGAAAAAAGAGTTAAATTCTTAGGATTTGTCGAGGATCGGAATTTAGTTCCACTTTACCGAAAGGCAACTGCTCTAATCCAACCTTCTTTGATGGAAGGTTTTGGTTTAACCGGTTTGGAAGCAATGGCCACTGGTTGTCCGGTAGTTTCTTCGGATTCTTCATGTCTGCCCGAGGTTTACGGCCAGGCGGCTCTTTATTTTAACCCTAAAGATGTTGCCGACTTGTCCGGAAAAGTTAAACTACTTTTAGCAAAGAGCTGCCTCAAAAAGCGCTTAACCGCCCAAGGTAAAAAGCAGGTGGCCAAGTATTCTTGGTCAAAAACAGCTGAGGAAACACTGGCGACTTATCAAAAAGTGCTTGGTTAACCGGTTAAAATAGAACCCCACGGGGATATAAACCCGTGGTACCAATCCGAAAGTTTCGTTAGGGCGAACGTACCTAAACCGGAAACTAATTAGTCCACGGGTCGCCTTGTCCTTCTGTGGCCCTGTCACCTCGCTTATTTTGGACAATCTTGATCCCGGATCGTTTTAAGTTTTCGATCCGGGATCAAGTTAATAGCCAGCGCCAGGTCGAGGTTTTTTGTTTTCTCAGGATGAGATTGTCTGATAAAATTAATCTAATAGTTTTTTAAGAAAAAGGTTCTATCAAGAGATGAAAATTGCCATTTGCTACGATTGGGCCAACCGGATCGGCGGAGCGGAAAGAGTTTTGAGCGCTATTGCCGACCTTTGGCCCAAGGCGGACCTTTTCACTACCATCTATTTTCCCAAAGAAGCTCCTTGGGCGAAAAATTTTGCTTCAATAAAAACCAGTTTCCTTCAAAAAATTCCTTTAATCAAAAAAAACTACCGCCTTTTTTATCCTTTAATGTCATTGGCTTTTGAGCAGTTTAACTTTGATGGTTATGATTTAGCTGTTTCGGTCAGTTCCGGTCCGGCAAAGGCAATTGTTACCAAGCCGGAAACCAAACATGTTTGTTATTGCCTGACTCCGCCCCGTTATCTTTGGCAAAAAAGGTTTTTAAAATCAAAGCGCCTTTTCCCCCGTTTGGAATCCTTGAGGAAAAGCGACTTTGTTTTTGCTCAAAGACCGGACCTCATCCTAGCCATTTCTAAAAACGTCCAAAAAAGAATTCGTCGGTTTTATCAACGACCATCGAGAGTTGTTTATCCCGGGATTGACTTAAACAAATTTAAGCCGTCTTCAACAACACCAAAAGATTATTTTTTAATCGTTTCCAGACTGGTAAGTTACAAAAAAATCGATCTGGCTATTTCTGCCTTTAATCAAACGGATAAAAAATTAAAAATTATTGGCGATGGACCCGAAAAAGAATTTTTAATCCGAATGGCAAAATCTAACATTGAGTTTTTAGGCCAAGTCGAAGACAGTAAGCTAATTGATTATTATCAAAACTGCCAAGCGTTGATTATGCCCCAGGAAGAAGATTTGGGCTTAACCGCGATTGAAGCTCAAGCCTGCGGGCGGCCGGTAATCGCCTATGGCAGGGGAGGGGCGCTGGAAACAATAATCCCTAATGAAACCGGCTTATTTTTAAAAAGCCAAACCGCTGAATCGCTAAAACAGGCCATAGCTGAATTTCAAACCAGAAAATTCAAACCAGAAAATTGCGTTAACAATGCAAAAAAGTTTTCAGAAAAAGAATTTGTCGGTAATTTTAAAAGGGCTGTTTGTCAGGCCACAAAATAAATTTCCCATAGCCGCTATCTTGAACCTCGGTCCCTTACCCTCCAACGTCATCCTGAGCGGAGCCCTGTACCGCGCCTGCCATGTACCCTACGTGGCACTGTGGTGGTACAGGGGAATTCTAATGACGAAGGATCCCCCTCGCAGAAGGCAACCGTCTGGGGATTAGGGGATTCTTCTCTCCCGAAGGGAGATCAGAATGACGAGAGTGGAAAATTCTTCTCTCCCCAAGAGAGGTCAGAACGACTCCCTTTCTTTGTCATCCTGAGCGAAGCCCTGTACCGTCTGGTACAGGGGAATTCCGATGACGACCCCGCCCGCATCGCCTGACGGTTCTCTCCCGCTAACGCCTGAGCATAGCGATGGCGAGCAGGCAGCGTTTGGCAGGCGCGGCCCTTTGGAAAAGCAAGTTGCCCGGAGATTAAGGGATTCTTCCCCGCCAGCAACTGCGGGGCGGTGTGGGGTTTCCACGCTACCCTTCGGTATGTGGCGAGCATCCTTTGAGAAAGGGAAGCCCTGGCCTTTAGGCCGGGGAGAATTCACTGCTTCTTCCATAATGATGGTGATTCCGAAAAAAAGAGTCGCAAGAACCGTATGAAAATGAGGGCTGAAAATTATTAACAAATAAGGTAAGCTAAAACACAGACAAAAATTTATTTGTTAACTAAAAACAAATGAAACCGTTAATTTTGTGCGGCGGGGTCGGCACCAAAATGTGGCCGTTAAGCCGCTCAAAACTACCAAAGCATTTCTTACCCCTTCTTGGGGAAAAATCTCTTTTCCAGCTCAATTATCAAGCTTTAAGGTTAAAATTTCAGGCCAAAGATATCTATATTCAAACTAATGCCGTCCAGGCGGAAATTGCCCGTCGGCAAGTTCCGGAAGTCCCCAAAAAAAACTACTTTATCGAACCCGAGATGAGAAATCATGGCCCGGCAACCGGTTTTGCCGCGGCGAAATTTTTTAAAATCGACCCTGACGAGCCGTTTATTTTAGTTCAGACAGATATTTTAAGGGAGCCGGCAGAAGAATTTGTCAAAATGATTGAAGAGTTTGACTTTTTAATTAAGCGGGGCGGGAAGCTGATGACGGGAGGGATTGAACCGAAGTATTATGCCGAAGGGGTTGATTATCTTTTAGCCGGCGAAAGGGTGGATCAAAAAAGGCCGATGGCAATTTACCGGATGAAAAAATGGCTTTGGAGAGATAAAAAGGACGAGATTAAAAGCTACTTCGGCAAAAAAAAGCTCTTTCTTCATGCCAACCATTACGCCTGGACTCCCCGGCTTCTGCTTGATTCCTATAAAAGAAGGGCTCCTGAATGGTATCTCCCCTTAGAAAAAATGATTGCCGCTTTCGGCACCGGCAAAGAAGAAGAGGTTGTTGCCGAAGAATATGCCAAAATGCCGGCAGAGCCAATAGAAAAAGTGACCCAGTTTGAGTTAGAAAACGGTTATGTGGCGGAACTAAACTTTGACTGGATTGATTTCGGTACCTGGGGTTCGTTGGGCAATTATATCAAATCCAAAAAAACAGAAGTTTCAAACGATAATGTTTTGCAAATAGGAGCAGAGGGCTGCTGTTATCGGCTGCCCAAGGAAAAATTCTTGGCCTTGATTGGGGTCAAAGATCTTTTTATCGTAGATACCGGCGATGCCCTTTTGGTTTGCAGCCAAGACCAAAGCGGACGGGTAAAAGAAGTGGTGGATCATTTAAAAAATACCAAGAGGGACAATTTGTTATGAACAGACAAGATTATTTCATCATAAAAAGAGTCATGGACATTTTTTTCGGAATTTTTCTGGGTTTATTCTTTTTACCGATTTCTTTAGCTACCGCTTTGGCAATAAAATTGGATTCAAAGGGGCCTGTTTTTGCCGACACCCCCAAACGAGTAAGCAAAAACGGCAGGCTTTTCCATCTTTACAAGTTTCGTTCAATGATCGTCGACGCCCACAATTTGCTTCGCACCGATCCGCGCTATAAAAATCTTTATGAAAAATACAAAAAAGGCAGTTACAAGCTCTCAATTGAAGAAGATCCGAGAATCACTAAGGTAGGCAGGTTTATCCGCAAATACTCAATTGACGAGGTTCCCCAACTGATCAATGTTTTAAGAGGGGAGATGAGTCTGGTCGGACCAAGGCCTTATTATCCGGACGAATTAAAAGAGCAGGAGAAAAAATATCCGGATACCAAAAATGTTATTAAAGAAGCTTTGAGCGTCAAACCGGGATTGACCGGTCTTTGGCAGGTTTCCGGCCGGAGCAATGTTAACTTTGACAAAAGGATAAAGCTTGATGCATACTATGCCAGGAGAAAGTCAATTCTCTTAGATTTAATTATCATTTTAAAATCCCCCTGGGTAATGATTGGCGGTCGGGGGTGCGTATGATCGAGAAAATAAGATTAAGAAAACCGGTTTCAGAAAACAAATTGGAAATGTCGGCGCCAAAACCGGAAGGCGAGGTATTAACCGATTCCGAGAAGAAAGAAAAAAAAAGGTTTCGGCTTTTCAGACTTGGTCCTAAAAAAAAGAAGCTTCTGTTTATAGTTCTCCTGATTTCCCTAGTCTCAGTGTTAGTTATCAGCGTATTAGCCTTTTTCAATTTGTGGCGGCCGGTTGAGGATATCATGGCCCAGGTTAGGGAGCTTGACACTAAGGCCCGGCAGGTAAAGGAGCTTGTGTCAACCAAAGACCTGAAGCTGATCAAAGACAAAATAACCGAGCTGGATCAAAATCTGGACCAACTTAATAACGATTACCAAAGACTTTCCTGGTTGGAGTCGTTACCTAAAATCGCAGATTACTATCAAGACGGAGAAAGGTTGGCTGACAGCGCCAAATCAGGGATCAAGTCGGTTCAAATTCTGCTTGCCGCGATAGAACCTTATCAGGATTTTTTGGGATTGCAAGGAGCTAGCGAAAGCGCAGATCTTTTAACCGAAGGCAGTACCACCGAAGAAAGAATTAATTTTTTGGTAGAAAGCATCGAAAACTTAAAACCAAGACTTGACGAAATAGAAACGGAAGTGGCTAAGGTTAGAGAGAATTTTGAAGCGATAGACGATTCCCGTTATCCGGTAGAGTTCCGCGGGGTTAAAATCAGAGAAAAGCTTGATTTAGCTAAACAACTGATCACAGAAGCGGATCGTTTTATCAACCAGGGACGGCCGTTAATTGAAAAAGCCGATTGGCTCTTGGGCAAAGATGAGCCGAGGAATTATCTTTTTCTATTCCAAAACGACGGAGAGCTGAGGCCAACTGGTGGTTTTCTGACCGCTTACGGCATTATCAAAGTGGACAAGGGTAAATTTTCCCCACAAGTTTCAGAGGATATCTACGCTCTCGATCAAAGGTTTAACAGCTCCATTCCCGCTCCAAGACCGATTCAGGAGTACCATAAAAACGTTTATTACTGGTACTTAAGAGACATGAACCTCTCTCCGGACTTTCAGGTTTCCGTGGAAGAGTTCTTAAGTCATTACCGTAAAATCAAAGGTAGTAGCGAGTTTGACGGAGTGGTAGCGATAGATACTCAAGTTCTGGTTGATATTTTAAAGGTTCTCGGCAGAATCGGTGTTCCCGGTTGGGGTAATTTTGAATCCGAACCCGACGACCGTTGCTGGGGCTGTCCCCAGGTAGTCTATCAATTGGAGTTATTGGCCGATAAGCCGTTGTCTACCATCAACGAGAACCGCAAAGGGTTTTTGGCGCCCTTGATGCACTCGATTATTTCTAACGCGCTGGGTTCTCCAAAAGGAAAAGTAGCCGAGTTGGCGGGGGCTGTCCTAAAAGACTTG
>JAHJSD010000085.1 GCA_018830585.1 Patescibacteria group bacterium | reverse complement strand
GTCTCATGGGGACCTGCCTGCCGGCAGGCAGGTTCTTCGCTCTGCTCAGAATGACGGCAGAGAGAGCTTGGAGTGACACTCCTTCCGTCATCCTGAGTCCCCGACACAGCGTCGGGGCGAAGGATCCCCGCCCGCATCGTCTGACGGCTCTCGCCCGCTAACGCCTGAGCGTAGCGATGGCGGGCGCGGCCCGTTGGGAAGGCAAGGTGCCAATGATTGGGGGATTCTTCGCTCTGCCCCGTACCACCACAGTACCACGTAGGGTACATGGCAGGTTCGGTACGGGGCTCCGCTCAGAATGACGGGAGGGAAGGATACACTTCGCCGGGCGAGGCAGGTCGGGAATGACACTGGTGCTACGGGTAAAACCGAAAGGAATAAGGCCAATAAGGCAGATAGGAAAAAAATAGGTGTTTATACCTGAACCAAGAAAACCATGAGCTTGCTCGCGGGGCTCCATTTTCTTGACAATAGTTTTAAATTATGACAGGATATTTTTAGCCTCCAGATTTGCTATGAAGGAAAAAATATTTTTCTTGGTTCTTTTTTTCGGTTTGGTTCCGGTACTGATCATTTCGGAACTGGTTTTGCTTGGTAAAATCAGCTCTTTGCCCCAATTGCGTTCAGAAGGTCTTTCGGTTTCGGCAGCCCCGTCGTTTAGGTTTGAGAATTTGCTTGGAGAAAAAGTTCTTTCCTATAGGGATCAGAAAGAGGGGAAAATATCGGCTAATTTAATAGGCGCCGATGCCCGGCCGATTTTAATAGAAAGGTATTTATCTGCTTATAACTCTCCTCTGGCAGAATTTTCCGAATTGATTTTCGATTCTTCTCAACAGTACGGTTTAGATTATCGTCTGACTACCGCGATTGCCCAGCAGGAGTCAAATCTATGTAAAAAATCTCCGCCGAACTGCTTTAACTGCTGGGGAGTGGGAATCCATTCCCGGGGAACAATGTGTTTCGATTCCTATCCGGAAGCGATTATTTGGGTGGCCAAATATTTAAGACAAGAATATTTGGACAAAGGTTTGGAAACTCCTGAAGAAATTATGTCGAAATACTGTCCCCTTTCCAATGGCTCCTGGGCTGTGGGTGTGAAACAATTTATGGCCGAGTTGGAATAAGGGAGGCTATTTAAAGATGCCCAGTTATTATGACGATACCTCTTTTGACTACCCGGAATTTTGGCAAGGCAGGAAATATGAGGATTTGGCCGAGAAGCTCGCTTTAGAAAAATTGATTGCCAAAATTCCGGACAATTTCAGGAAAAGCCTGCTTGATGTTGGTGCCGGCTTTGGCCGCTTGGCAGAAGTTTATGCCGGAAAGTTTGATACCTGCTTTTTGGTTGATCCTTCTAAAAAACTGCTTTTTCGTGGCAAAAAGAACCTCTCCGGGAAGAAAAATTTGAGGTTTCTGACCGGTACCGGGGAAAAAATACCGTTTAAAAAGAAAAAGTTTGACCTGGTTTTAATTGTCAGGGTTTTTCATCATATCAGGAAGCCGAAAAAGACTTTCTGCCAGGTTTTTCGAATTCTAAGGCCAGGAGGCTTTTTTATTTTTGAATATGCCAACAAGGCTCATTTTAAGGCGAGGTTTCTGAACTTTTTCAAACGGAAAAGACCGTTTCTTTTGGAGCCGGCGGACATTCGTTCAAGGAAAAATTTAAAACGGAGAACAATCCCCTTTATCAATTACCACCCCGACTGGGTTCAGGATCTAATTAAAAAATTCGGATTTAGTTTGGTGGAAAAACTTTCCGTTTCTAATTTCCGTTCCGGGATACTAAAACGGCTTCTTCCCTGTCCGATTTTGCTCTTTATGGAAAGGAACTCTCAAAAGCTTTTGGGAAAGATTGATTTCGGTCCGAGCATCTTTGTTTTGCTCCAGAAACCCTCAAAGTAGTCCTCATTGACATTACTATAAGACTGTGATATTATCTTATCTTAGATCCCGGGGTTACCTCTAATAAAGTTGACTCTGGGATTTTTTTTTGGGTACTCATCATGGGTTAGTTATTTACAGTTTTTTGATGATTAAAAAGACGGTCTTGATATTGTTTTTGGTTTTGTCTTTTTCTTTTTTCAAAGCTGCCAAAACTTTGGCGGCGGATATTGTCCGGGCTGAAAATTCGGCAATCCTATTGTCTCGATCGGAGAAAGAGGACGATGCCGATTGGCGCTATTTATCTCTCTACCTTTTTCTTAAGGAATACGACTCTCCTTTAGCGAAGTTTTCCGATCAATTTATCGAGTCCGCCGATATTTGGCAGATAGACTGGCGATTAGTTCCGGCAATCGCCGGTTTGGAATCCTTTTTTGGCAGGAGAATGGTGCCTGAGACTTATAACGCTTACGGCTGGGGCGGGGGTTACATTGGTTTTGAAAGCTGGGAAGATTCGATTGATCATGTTTCCAGAAAGATAAGCCAGAATTATTATCGCCGGGGCTTGAATGATCCATTTAAGATTGGTCCGGTTTATGCTCCGCCAAACTCAAAATGGGGCTCCTTGGTCGCTTCGATCATGAATAATATCTAACCGGATCGTTCTTTCCGGCGGCTTTTTTGGTAAAATAAAGACAGTTCTCGTGTGGGACTGAATACTAAGAATCAGGAGGAGAATTCAAACGAGCCGAGCCAAGTTCGGCGAGTGCAGTCCCGTTAAGATCGCAGTTTAAGCCCTGCCTACCGGCAGGCAGGCGTATACGCGTGCCCCGTACCGAATGGTACTGGGGAACAGTACTGAAAAGGCGAAAACTAAGATCATACGGGAGGCAGACACTTTGCCGAAGGTAAAGATAAAACCTCTAAAATGATCAATGCCTAATGACCAAATGATCAAATAAAGAGAGGCCGAAGTGGCGGAATTGGCAGACGCGCACGGTTTAGGACCGTGTAACCTTTGGTTGTGGGGGTTCAACTCCCCCCTTCGGCACTAAAGGAGATCGGAGGAGTAGGCACTGGCCGCGCCCGCCATCGCTACCCGTCCAGAACTGCGTAGCTGTTGGCGGGTTGCGGGCGGGGATCCTTCGCCCCGACGTTACGTCGGGGACTCAGGATGACGGAAGGAGTGTCACTCCAAGC
>JAHJSD010000084.1 GCA_018830585.1 Patescibacteria group bacterium | reverse complement strand
TTCTTATTGCCAAGTCTAATTCGCACCATTCAGCCACCTTTTTATAGCCATAGTCAAATCCTCCGACACGGTTGATTAAGTCCTTTTTAAGAGTCATATTGCAGGCCTCTAAGTAGTCAACTTCAATTAGGCCTTTTAACTTTGTCGAGTTGATAAAGTTTGACCCCGGAGTCCAGGCTCCGCTTTTTTTCAATTTGCCGACCTGGTATTTGCTGCCTTCTAAAAACCAGATTTCCCAGAACTTGCCGATTAGCTTCCAAAAGCCTTTTTTGTGATAGAAAGAGAAAACGTCTCTGTTGGCCAAGATCTTTTTGGGGATAATCGTCGGCCCGGTCACGCCGCCGATATTATTTTCGGCTTGGAAAGCGGTGATTACCTGCTTAGCCCAGTTTTTGGAAACGACAACATCATCATCGATCCAGGAAACCAGCTCTCCTTTTGCCTTCCGCCAGCCTTGGTCTCTGACTTTGGCCAACTCCGTTCCTAAGTAAGTAATTTTTTTGATCTTAAGCGTCTTGCTTTGGTTCTTAATTACTTGATTAGTCTTATCAGTTGAACCGCCGTCAACAATAATTACCTCAAAGTTGTCAAAGGTTTGTCCTGCTAAGCTGGCCAAGCACCTTTTTAGGTTTTTATCCCGATTGAAAGTGCAGATGACAACGGAAAGCTTGACGTTCACATCAATAGTATACTAAAGGAATGAGAGATTTTTTAATCAGGCAAGCCAAGTTGTTTTTTTCCTCTTCCTCTTTCGGCGGCTTTATTTTTAAAAAAATAACCGGTTTGCCGGTTTATCGGGAGCTTGTTTCAAAAAGAATCTTTCGGCAGATAGTTTCGGACAAACAAGGACTGTTTAACCTAATTATCGAAAACGCCAATCTTTGCAACGCTTCTTGTTTGATGTGTCCTTATCGGATCATGAAACGGGCTAAAAAAATTATGGACTCTGAGATTTTTGAAAAAATAATCGAAAGGGTGAAACAAGAAAAACTTGCCATCAACAAAATTTTTTTAAGCGGAATGGGCGAACCCTTAACCGACCCTCAATTTGTCGGCCGGGTAGAAAAGCTTAAAAAATTAGGCTTTCCGCTCAGGGTTTACACCAACGCTTCTCTGTTGACGAAAAAGATTTCCGAAAAGTTAATTTTGCTTGGCCCGGAGGAAGTCAACATCAGTTTTAACGGCGCTGACGCGAAAGAATATCACCGGATAATGGGGTTGAATTTTGACAGAACTATGAAAAATATCGATTATTTAATCAAGATTAGAAAAAAATCAGGCCGCCGATTGCCTTGGTTACAAGTTTCCTTAATTGTTTTAGACGAGAACAGTCGTGGTTTGAGAAAATACTTAGCCGATTGGCGAAAAAAGGTAGATTCTGTTACCGTTTCTATCCCCCATCAATGGGGCGGAGGAATAAAAGAAATCTCAAATCTCAAAGGTCAAAGGTCAAATATTGTTTACCCTTGCCGGGCGCTTTGGCATACGTTTATGATAGATTCTTCCGGTAATTTTGTTATCTGTTGCCGGGATTACGAATCAAAATTTATTTTGGGGAATGTCAGGACCCATTCTTTTGAACAGATCAGGAAATCAAAGATTTTAAAGAGTTTTCAAGATGCCAGCCTTAAGTATAGACAAGATTGTTTACCCGAAATTTGTAAACAATGCAACTTCCCCTATCAAGGAGGGGTTGATTGGTTTTTGCCCAGAAGCTTGGATTAGAATGAATAATAAATTTTTCTACATCGGTAATAATAGTTATCACTACGACTGGCTTCATCATCTTAATCAATACCAAAAAATTGTTCGATCCGGGGATAAGGTTTTAGAAATCGGCAGTTCTAATTTAAAAAAGACCAAGGACTTAGCTTCTCGTTGCTGCCACTTGACAGGCTTGGAAAAGTTTAAGAAATCTATTCCTAAGGCTTCTAAATTAAAAGGCTTAAACATAAAGATAAACAACGGTGATTGGGGTGATTTAACTAAAATTTTCAAAGACAATCGCTTTAATTTAGTTTTTGCTTCCCACGTGATTGAACATGTCAAAGACGATCTTTCTTGTCTAAATCAAACTTATAAAATCCTTAAAGACAATGGTTATTTCTTTTTTATCACTCCAAACAGGCTTAGGTTTTCCGAAAGAATCAGAGGTCTTTTTAAAGGGCCAAGAAAATTTCCTTATCATGACCATTTAAGAGAATACACGGAAGAAGATATCCGGCAGCTTTTGTTAAAATCTAAGTTCCGAAACAGTAAAATTACTATCAACGGCTTTGTCCTTGGCATTAACGGCGGATCTTTTTATCTGTTTTTGAAAAACGCGCCCTATTTTCTAAGGCGATGGGTTAATTTTTGGGAAGTGATTGTCCAAAAAAAGGCCTGAAAATTTTAAGAAGAGACTTTGCCGGAGGAGCCGTAAAGGGAGGTCAATTTCTCCTCCGAGGTAGGCTTTGATTCCTCGGAGGTGAAATTGAGTTAATTAATCCGGCCTTGGGTCGTGATTATCCAAAATAAGCGAGGCGTCTCTTCTCTCGTCATTCTGAGCAGAGCGAAGAACCTGCCTGCCGGCAGGCAGGTTCCCGTGGAATTAGTAACTTGCTCTCCCGAGGGGATCCTTCGTCGTCAAACTTCCTCAGGATGACGGCCGGAGCAACCCGGTCATTCTATCTCCACCGTCATTCTGAGCAGAGCGAAGAACCTGCCTGCCGGCAGGCAGGTCCCCGTGGAATTAGTAATTTGCTCTCTCGAGGGGACCTGCCTGCCCTCCTACCGGCGGGTAAACCGACAGGCAGGCAGCGAAGCGCGTTCTTCTTTGGTCGGGATAGGGGTGATTGCCGGAGCAACCTCGTCATTCTGACCCTGAATTCGTCGAATGGGGAAGAATTTTATCCCCATACTACAGACGGTAAAAGGATTCCTCGTCGATCATCTCGTCATCCTGATCTCCCTCAGGGAGAGAAGGATCCCCATGGAACGGGTAATTTGCTCTCTCGACGGGATCCTTCGTCATCAGAACTCCTCAGGATGACGGGTGGGTGGAACTCCTCAAGAGAAGAATCCTCTCGTTCACCGTCATTCTGATCTCCCTCGGGGAGAGAAGAATCCCCGGATCTTCGGCAACTTGCCCTCCAAAAGGGGATTCTTTGTAGTTGGAATTCCCTCGTACCAGTCGGTACAGGGCTTCGCTCAGAATAACCCTCTCCTCTTTTTCAGAACCTTTTTCACTGTTCCCAAATAATTCCAGGTTTGCCAGTTGACCGTTGAGAAAAAATAAATCCAAAAGATTAAAAAACAAATAATCGGGTGTAAAAACCAGGCAGGATCCGGGATCTTAACAAAGCCTCTAATTGACTCAATCGTTGGCCCGATCAGGGTTAAAGCGTAAAAAGAGTAGGCAATGATTTTTTTTCGGTCCCTATCTTTTTGATAAAGAAAGTATCTCCTGAAGGATAAATCTTTTAGATAAAGATTTTCCATATATTTTTTTCTTTTTTTAAAAAAATGCCAGAACCTTTCTCCGCTAATATGGAAGATATCATTTTTAACGACAGCGTATTGGCAATAACCTTTCTTAACCAAATCCATGTTAACGTCGATATGGAAAAAGTGTTTAGGGTCTACTTTAGCTTTAAGCAACAACTCTCTTTTAATCAAAAAGCCGTTAGCGCCAACAGTAGGCAGGTTATCGCGGTTAAATCTCACCAAAAAATAATCACCTTTGTCTTCGGCGTCTCCGGCTAACTTCCACTCCGAAGAATAGTATGACTGGCGGTCAGCCCGTCCTAAGAAATAGGCCACAGGGTCGTTAACACCAAAAAGGGAAAAGTATCGGTTTAAGGGCTTGTCAGACCGCCTGTGGCGGTATCTCCGGGGGTAAACGCCGGTGATCTTTGGCTCTTTGTCAAAATAAGAAACCATTCGGGTTAACCAGTTTTTATTAGGAAGGACATTATCGTCATCAACCTCCAAGATGATTTCGTTTTTGGCTTTTTTCAGAGCAAAAGATTTAGCCCCCTCAGGACTGCCGCTGTTTTCCGGGACAACGGTTCCTTGATATTTTTTAATGATTTTGTGGGTTTGGTCGGTGGAGCCGCCGTCGGCGCAGAGAATTTCGATTTTGCTTTGGTCGTAATTTTGCCCCCGGACACTTTTCAGGCAGCGCCCTAAAGTCTTTTCGCTGTTTAAAGTCGCCATGATCACGCTGACCGATTTCATAAAAGAATTATACATGAACCAAGAAGATCACGGGCTTTATCTGTGGGGTTCCATAGACTATTTGGTTTTTACTAATTCCTTAGGATGGTAGGTCATCTTTGGCTATCTGTATAAGCACCCCCGGGGTGTGTTTTGGCTCCCCGGGGGTGGTCGGCATTTTTTTAACGGGTAATTCACCTTCGTGGAAATTCATAGCCTTGTTCCTCCTTCGCCGTTCTTAGCCTTTAGCGATGGAGAGCCGCGGAATGACGCGGTAGGACTTGAAGCTTCAATTTTCTCTCTTTTTTAGCTATACTCAAAACAATGAAAATAGCGATTGGTTATCCGCCTTTTGAGGGGGGCAAGGGATACGCTTGTTTAGGTCAAAACCGGCAGTTTCAGTGGGTGAAAAGCCCGTGGACGGCTTACCCGGTAGTCCCGGCCTATGGCGCGACTTTATTAAAAAAAGCGGGATTTGACGTTTACTGGTTGGATGGCATCTGGGGAGGCCAAAACTATCAAGAGTGGTTGGCCGATCTTAAGAAAATCCAGCCGGATCTTCTCTTTTTAGAAACAAAAACTCCGGTAGTCAAGCAACATTGGAAAATAATATCAAATATCAAATCTCAAATATCAGATATCAAAATTGTTCTTGCCGGCGATCATGTTACCGCGTTACCGGAGGAGTCTTTTGAAAACTCAAAAGTTGACTATATTTTAACCGGAGGCAATTACGACTTTTTACTCCTGAATCTTTGTAATTACTTAACTGGTAAAACCAAAACACTTGAACCCGGCATTTGGTTTCGAGAAACAAAAAGTAAAATAGCTAATACCGGACATTTTGAGTTAAATAATGATTTAGACAAACTTCCGTTCATAGATAGAGACCTGACCCATTGGCAGCTCTACGCTTATAAAAATGCCAACTATTTAAGGCTTCCGGGAACCTATACTATGTTTGGCCGGGATTGTTGGTGGGGACGCTGTTCCTTCTGCGCCTGGACCATTTTGTATCCGGGCAAAAACTTCCGCTCGATGAGTGTCAGCAGGGCCTTGGATGAGGTGGGGCACCTAATCAAAAATTATGGAATCAGGGAAATTATGGATGATTCCGGCACTTTTCCGGTCGGCGATTGGTTAAGAGAGTTCTGTCGGGGAATGATTAAGAGGGGTTATCAAAAAAAAGTAAGAATCAGTTGCAATATGCGTTTTAACTCCGGGCTAACTCGGAAAGACTATTTGTTGATGGGCAAAGCAGGTTTCCGCTTTTTGCTTTATGGCTTGGAGTCGGTTAATCAGAAAACTTTAGACAGGATTAATAAGAATCTAAGAGTCGAGCAG
>JAHJSD010000083.1 GCA_018830585.1 Patescibacteria group bacterium | reverse complement strand
GTATTTTCGCCCCAACGGAACGTTTGGGTTGGTACCGTAGGCTTACCCGTGGGGCTCCATTTCCCTTGTCAATAATAGTGAATCGAGCGAACCTGCGCCAGCAGATTTGATCTGGTTCATCTATAAGAAAAGGGGAGGGGATAAAAAAATCAGTAACCTCTTTCGCTTTTTTTCTGCTCGGAATTATTATCATCTACTTAGTTGGTTAAAAAACCTTTCTTCTGACAAAAACCTTTTTTTGAGGTAAAATATCACCATGGGACCAGCGAAACCTCCTGCTTGTCTGATCTGTCACGAGTGTAGAGTAATCCACCCCGTTAGGAACGTAGTACTCCTCGGAGACGACTGCGCAAGGGAGGGACCAATAGTAATACATACTTCAGGAAGATTTATGGGCCGAGCAGATGAGGTTTTTCCTCCGGCACCAATGCCGAACGGAAACGGAAATAGTGCTTACCGGTTCAAATTGCTCGACAGAAGATAAAGGCAAAGCTATTCCGGGCACCGGTAAGCGGCATAATCGCCAAACGGGTTTTCCAAAGTGAGCATTTGTTCGATTGTTAATTTTTCAAAAAACATCCGAATTAAGCGCATGGTGTTATTAGTACAGCAGATGGCAACCGTTTTTTCCTCTTTTCTCAGCTCTGAAACCAATTTTCGGCAAAAAGGGAAAACTCTTTTGTCCTTGACTGTTTTAAGGCTTTCTCCTCCCGGCGGAGGAAAATCATAAGATCTCCGGTAAAGAACCGCTTTTTC
Organism: Patescibacteria group bacterium; assembly: GCA_018830585.1. Taxonomy (GTDB): domain Bacteria; phylum Patescibacteriota; class Microgenomatia; order UBA12405; family JAHJSD01; genus JAHJSD01. Next base: position 6,463 of record JAHJSD010000083.1, on the reverse strand, counting down.
AAAATCCTCTCTCATCAGCTTTTCTTTGTTTTTGCCGGTTAACTGGCCATAATCTCTTTCCACCAAAAGCGGTTCCCTAACCAATTTAGCCCCGGAATGATCTTCTTTAACCGGCTTTACTGTTTGCCAACAACGGATTAAGGGGGAAATGATCAGCAGATCAATTTTTTTACTCTTTAATTTTTTGGCCAAAACCGCTGCTTGTTTAAGTCCAACCAGAGTCAAGCGGCTGTTTCTCCGCCCGGAAAAAATCTTTCGGATATTATCGTAAGTTTGAGTATGACGAAAAAGATAGATCACTGCTCCACTTTGTTTAGGCAAAGATTTCTTTTTCCCGCCGGGATTTTTTAAAGAAGCGACCGCCGCCTTTTTAATCTTTTCAAAATCAACACTGTCCATAATGTCCATAAATTAGTTTAGCAGACTTTTTTTTAAATTGAAGCTCCGAGGGCTACTTTGTCCTTCCGTAGCTCTTAGCGAAGGAGGAATAGGCCTCGGCTTTTCACGAAGGCGGATTGAACCGGAAAACAACAGTTACTTCCCCCCTAATCGCTCTGTCTTTTTTTAACGTCAGAGCGACCTGGTCGAGATCTCCCCTGACAAACTGCTCATACAATTTAGTCATCTCCCTGCCCACCACTACCGGAACATTGCCAAAAAGCTCCTTAATTATCACCAACGTAATCGACAGGCGATTTGGCGATTCGTAAAAAACGACCGTATTCAATTGCTTCATCCCGGCCAGTTCGGAAAAAACTTTTTTCTTTCTGCCAACCCTCTTCGGCAAAAAACCCAAAAAAATAAACCGGTCGCAGGGCAAGCCGGAAGCGATTAGAGCAGTTAATAGAGCAGAAGGCCCGGGAATAGGCACTATTTTAAAACCCTGCCTTATTGCTTCCTGAACTAATCGGTAACCGGGGTCTGAAATTAAGGGAGTGCCCGCGTTACTGACCAAAGAAACGTTTTCACCTTGTTTCAGCCAGGAAACCACCTCAGGAATTCTCGCCAACTCGTTTTCCTGGTAGTAAGAAACTAATTTGCCCACCCGATCCGTCTTTAAAGCTTTCAGCATCTGACCGGTCTTTCTGGTATCTTCCGCCAAAACGATCTCTGATTCCGAAAGAGTTCTTTTGGCCCTCGGACTCAAATCTTCCAAATTTCCTATCGGGGTAGCCACCAAAAAAAGGGCGCCGGGATTTATCTTAGCCATTTTTAGCGATCAAACGTATATGAACCCGTTTCAAAAGTGATCGCGAACGAGTGAAGCGAGTGCGGCGATCTTGTTTTTAAAGCCAGATTGCCGCGTCGTTAACACTCCTCGCAATGACGTAAAGAGTTTTGAAACCAGTTGTATGTATATATGTATAATATAGATAGTCCTGCGTTAAAAATCTCTTAAATCTAAATCGGTGGGAAAAAAACTCTTATTGACCGTTGCCAGCTTTCTCCTCGTCTTTATTATATCTCCTCTGCCGGCAAAAGCGAGTTTAGAGTTCAAAACCAAAAGCTCCATTATCTATCAGCTTGGGCCCAGGGGAAATGCCGAAATAGAACAAAAAGTCTCGCTAACTAACAATTTTTCCAACATTTATCCCAAAGAATACCAACTGAAAATAGAAAAAGAAGAAATAGAAAATATCGTTGCCCATGACAAACTTGGAAACATTGTCAAAAAAATAACTAAAAATTCAGAATTTACCGAAATCCAACTAAGTTTTAACCAAGAAGTGGTGGGCAAAGGCGAAAAACTGGATTTTGAAATTCACTACTCGCTACCGAAGTTTGCCGTCAAAAAAGGACAAGTTTGGGAAATCACCATCCCGGGAATAAATAACTTAGAGGAGGTCGAAGAGCTGACTTTAACGGTAAAAGCGCCTCCTTCTTTCGGCAAACTAGCATACTCATCCAGACCAATCGCGAGCTCCGAAACAGAAGCCGGTTGGCAATTAATCAGCTACCACAAAAAACAAATTAACACCAGGCCTTTAATTTTGGCCTTCGGCGAGTTTCAGATTTTCGACTTCGACCTTAGTTTTTTCTTAGAAAATTCGAAAGACCAATCCGAGGTTGTCGAAATACCGATCCCGCCGGACACGGCCTACCAGTCGATCGTCTTAGAGGAAATAACTCCAAAGCCGGAAACAGTAGCTTTGGATTCAGATTTTAACTGGCTTGCCCGTTACCGTCTAAACCCGGAAGAAACCAAAAATATCAGGGTCAAAGGGCAGGCCAAAATTTTTCCTCAACCGGAAAATTTACCCTTTGTCAACGCCAGCAAAACAACCGATTTTTCCCCATATCTTAAGGCCGACACCTACTGGGAAGCAGACAATCCAACCATCCGCGAATTAGTCCAAAAAATTAATAAGCCAAAAACTATCCAAGATTTCATTGTTAGCCAAATGGATTACGAACTTGGAGACGTCACTTCAATCAAAAGGGTCGGGGCGGTGGAGGCCTACCGCCTGAAAAAAGGTGTTTGTACCGAATTTAGCGATTTGTTCGTAACCCTCGCCAGAGCCTCCGGAATTCCTGCCAGAGAAATTGAGGGGTTTGCCTTCACGGAAAACCAAAAACTCGTTTCTTTGGCTGTCGACAATGACGTTCTTCATTCTTGGGTTGAATACTGGGATGATCAAAAATCAGCTTGGATACCGGCAGATCCGACCTGGGCAGAAACCACCGACGGAATTGATTTTACCCAAGGGTTTGATTTAGGCCACTTTGCCTTTGTAATCCATGGTTTAAACAGCGATTATCCGTATCCTCCCGGTTTTTATAAAACCGATCAAAAACAAAAGAACGTCAGTATTGAATTCGCCAGCCAGCTGGTCTCCCAGCCGGAAATAGAATTGGTTCCAAGTTTGGTAAAAAGCGAAAACATTATTCTGCTCAAAATCAAAAACAATAGTTTGGCCGCCGCCTACCAGCCAAAAATAAAAATAAAAACAGCCAAAGCCGACCAAAGAGAGGTGGCAATAAATGTTTTACCGCCGCTCGGGGAGGAAAAGACAGAAATTAAAAAACCCAATATTTTCCAAACCGTCTTTACAAAACCTCAATTAGAGGTTATTATTAACCAAGACTATTTCGTCCTCGACTACCCCGATTTTAAATTGAACTTTTTATCATTTTTTGCTAACCTATTTAAAAAATGAAAAAGATGCTGAGGACATTTGCTCTTTACCTTGTTGCCCTAAAAATTGCCGCGGCAGTAATTAATACTGTTTCTTTCGAAAATGGGTCCAAAACTTGGCTTCTGACTGCCTTGGCGCTGACTATTTTTGAGTATTTTCTAAAACCAATCGCCAAAATTCTTTTTTTGCCGATAAACATACTCACTTTGGGCCTGTTAAGATGGGTGATTAATGTTATCGGGCTTTATTTAGTAACCTTGGCTGTTAAGGGCTTTTCTGTTTCTTCTTTTTATTTGGACAGCTTCACCTGGAACGGCTTTAGCGTCCCGGCGGTCAGACTTTCAACGATTTTAACTTATGTTTTTTGTTCATTTGTTATCAACTTAGCAATAACTGTTTTAAAATGGTTAATTAAAAAATGAAAAACCTAATCCTAATCATCCAGATGGTAGTCGGAGTTTCGCTTATCATCATGATTCTGTTGCAAAATCCCCAGGAAACAGGAAACAACAGGCTTTCTTTAGTTCAGCCCAAATTTAATCGTCGGGGTCTGGAAAAAGTAACTTTCTATTTGACAGTAATTCTATTAGCCCTTTTCCTGACCTCCTCGCTCCTGCAACTATTAATATGATCAAACCAGCCAGATTTTTCTTCAAGTTCCTAATTCAGAGCTTTAAAAGGTACGGATTATTAATTTTGATCAGTTTACTGACCGGAGCGGTTATCTTTCTCACCACCAACCGACTAGTCCGCCTGATCGGTCAGAAATTACCGAAAACTACCAGGATTGGAATTGTAGGAAAATACGGCCTATCCACCTTGCCGCCAAAAATTTCCCATCTGATTAGCTACGGACTAACCGAAATCCTGCCTAATGGGGAAGCTACCAGCTCGCCTTTGATCTCCGGCTGGACGATTAAATCCGAGGGCAAGGAATACTTATTTTTTTTAAAACCGGATATCCGCTGGCAAGACGGCAGCCCATTGAAACCAGAAGAGATAAACTACCAAATCGACGGAGTTGCTGTTGGTCGATCGGAAAGAGGTATCCATCTGATGATGGAATCGGCTTTTGCTCCGCTACCCTCACTGCTTGACAGTCCTATCTTTAAAAAGAATACCATTGGTTTGGGTAAATATAATATTAAAAAGGCAAAGATTAAGGCAGGCCGATTTTCCTCCTTGTTATTGGTTTCCGAAGAAAAAGGGAAGCAGGAAAGGCTCCTTTTCCGCTTCTATCCAAACGAATCAGGTCTGATAACAGCCTTCAAGTTGGGCGAGATCGATCGAGCTTGGGAAGTTTCAAACATCGATGAATTTGCTTCGGAAAAGAATGTTACTATCAAAACAGAAAGCGGTTCGTCTAAAAAATACGTGGCGCTTTTTTTTAATACCAGAAAAGATCCTTTCTCCTCCAAAAGAATCAGACAGAGCATTGCCTACGCCCTTAAAAAACCGGAAAAAAAAGACCGGGCTATCGGCCCGATTTCACCTTCCTCCTGGGCTTACAATGAAAAGCTAAAAACCTACCAATACGACGTTGAACACGCGAAAAAACTGTTAGAATCAGAAGATTGGAAACCTGAAGAAGATTTCTCGGTTAAAATATATACCTTACCAGAACTGTTAGAGTGGACTGAGAGGGCCAAAAGCGATCTAAAAGAAAATTTGCAGATAAATTCTGAAGTTAAGGTTTCTTCGTTTATTCCAAACGAAAGCGAGTTTGATATTTTTGTCGGATTCGGTATTATTCCTGCCGATCCGGACCAATACCCGATTTGGCACTCGACCCAACCAGGCAATCTCACCGGGATCAATAATCCGCGAGTAGACCAGCTTTTGGAAAAAGGAAGAACTACCATCGACCATACCGAGCGTAAAGAAATTTACTATGAATTCCAGAGAGCTCTATCCGAAGAAGCTCCGGCAATCTTCCTTTTTTATCCGCCCAGCTACACTATCTCAAGAGATTGAAACCCCAAGAGCCAATTTTCCTTTGATAAAAATCACAGAAGGAAACGACGACCGAAAGAATCCCAAAGGGATCTCTTCGGGATTTTCGTAAAGGCGGACTAAAATTTCTTATTCACGAATTTTGCACTTTTTGTCATTCCGAACTCCGGGCGATGCCGCATGGCTGTCATGGTCCGGAATCTAAAATCTTTATCCTATAGATAGATCCTGAATTAAATTCAGAACCTGCCCTGATGTAAATCAGGGATGACAAATTAGTTTTTAGGCAGAAAGAGCGAAACTTGTGTTTACTAACTTTTATAACTCGCAAGTTTCGCAGTCGACGTTGATTAGTCTAATTGTCATTGCGAGGACCCCGATGATATATCGGGGGACGAAGCAATCTGAAAACGAGATTGCTTCGCATTCGCTCGCAATGACAACAAATGCGAAACCTGGGTATTGAGGAATTAAATTAAAAATGCTGTTTATGCATGAACCAAGAAAACCTGCCTGCCGGCAGGCAGGCCATGAGCCTTGCCAATAGATGAATTGGTTTTCTGGTTCAGTATTTTCGCCCCAACGGAACGTTTGGGTTGGTACCGTAGGCTTACCCGTGGGGCTCCATTTCCCTTGCCAATAATAGTGAATCGATCAAACCTGTGCCAGCAGATTTGATCTGGTTCATCTATAACTGTCTAAAAGTATCGCTTAGCCAGCTTTTAAAGTACGAAGCTCGTGTTATTATTCAATATAGTCCCAGAGGGTGTCATCCCCGCCCGCATCGCCAGACCCGCTTCGACCGCTCAGCGAGGCGAGCTCAGCTTTGGCAGGCCTCGCCAAAAATTCCTCCGGAATATTTAGGCGGGCAGGCAGGCCCCGGGGGTGTCCTTTTGGGTATCTTTTGTATTACCCGTTAAAATTTGTTAAAATTTGAGCGGCAAAGAAAAGCCGAGGTGGCGCGAAGGTCCCGACAAAGTCGTAGCCCGAATCCCGTAACGGCGGGATTGAATACTAAGAATCAGGCGGAGAATTCAAGCGAGCCGGGTCAGACTCGGCGAGCGCAGTCCCGTTAAGATCGCAGTTTGAGCCCTGCCTGCCCCGTACCCACAGTACTACTACGAGTACGTGGCAGGCGTATGCGAACCTGCCCGCAACACCTGAGCGTAGCGATGGCGGGCGCGGTAGTATTGAAAAGGCGAAAACTAAGATCATACGGGAAGCAGACACTTTGCCGAAGGCAAAGAAAGTAGTTTGAGATTTGGTCAGAGTGCTGGAATTGGCAGACAGGCACGCCTCAGGAGCGTGTGTCCTTCGGGACGTGGGGGTTCAACTCCCCCCTCTGGCACACTATTAACAGATTTGGTTGAACT
>JAHJSD010000082.1 GCA_018830585.1 Patescibacteria group bacterium | reverse complement strand
GTTTCGCACTTTCTGTCATCGCGAGCGATCCCGATTCGATCGGGAGAGCGTGGCGATCTGGCGGCAAATGAACCGAGATTGCCGCGGTCGCTGGCGCTCCCTCGCAATGACAGTTATAGTGCGCAAGTGCGAAACTCGTAAAAGATGTTCTCGACCGAGTCTAACTCGGTTCTCGACCTGCCTGCCGGCAGGCAGGCAAACTCGAACAGTAAGGGCGTTTTTTGACAAGCCCGAACGGCAAGGGTGTTTCCGATAAGCCCTTGGCTCGAGAGAAAAACAAACTTGTTTAGTCGCTGCCTCGGTGTTAAGATAGTTAAAGATGATTGAAGTAAAGTATTATGGCGGCAACCGTTTCCGGATTAGGGAAAAAAGGGCTCAGATTTTCCTGGGTTTACCCGAAAGCGCCGTAAAGTCCGATGTTTTTTTGCTGCCCGGAGGGATAGGGGAACAGAACAGTAAAAACTTAATTGGCAAAAACAGGGAGAAACCTTTTATCATCAGCGGCCCGGGTGAGTATGAAGTTGCCGGAGTTGAAGTTTGGGGTGGCAATAACGGTTATTGGTTGATCAGAATCGGTAACTGGCGTTTTTGTTTTATTTCCGGGGACTGGAAAGTTCCCGACGAAAAGAAGACGGCAAAGTTTGAACAGTTGGACCTTTTGTTTCTGACGCTGAAAAAAAATTTGGTGGAAGTCAAAGACGCGGTGGAGTTAATTAAAAGGATTTCTCCTTTAATTGTCATCCCCGGGGTGGACCCTTCCCTTAAAGATCCTTCTTGGAAAAAAGTTTTTTTAGATGCTATGGACCGCGAAGATTTGAAACCCCAAGGGGAACTGAAGATCGAGAAGAGTGATTTGCCGGAAAAGACAACAGTAGTATTGTTGGGAGAAAGGTGATCGTTAGCCTGCCCTTCTTTGCCGTGCCAGTCTTTGGTTTTTAAGATCGTTATTCTACTGTATGGCCGAATCAACTATCTCGAAAATTAAGATCCCTGCCCACTCGGAAGAAGCGGAGATTTCTGTTTTAGGGGCGATTTTGATTGACAAAGATGCCATTGTCGAGGTAGCTGACATTTTGAAACCGATTTGTTTTTATGACCGCAATCATTCTTTGATTTTTGAGTCGGCGCTGGATCTTTACGAAGAAAGAGTCCCGGTTGATATAGTTACCGTCGCCGAAAAATTAAAGAAAAAGAAGAGTTTGACCAAGATTGGGGGGAAAGCTTATCTTTCAAAGTTAGCCAATTCTGTTCCCACCTCAGCCCATGTTGCTTCCTATGCCGAGATAGTACGGGACCTTCACGTCAAAAGAGAGTTAGCCGCCGCCTCATCGCTAATAAATGAAGTGGCTTTTGACGAAGGTTTAAGTTCCCAGGAAGCCTTGGATAGGGCAGAGCAGGAAATATTTTCCTTAAGTCAGAAACATTTGAAAAACGTCCCTTCTTCATTGAGAGACGCTTTAGCGGAAAGTTTCGATCGTCTTGACGAGCTCCAGAAAAGGCCGGCCGGCTTAAGGGGAATTGCCAGTGGTTTTAGGGATTTGGACGATTCTTTGGCCGGTCTCCAGGATAGCAATCTGATTATCTTTGCTGCCAGACCTGGGGTAGGTAAGACCGCCTGGGCTCTGAATGTGGCTCGGCATGTTGCCGTTGAAGAAAAGCTGCCGGTCTGTTTTTTCTCTTTAGAAATGAGCAGAGAAGAATTGGTAGACAGACTTTTAATCCGGCAGGCAGATATTGATGCCTGGAAAATGAAAACAGGCAGACTTAACGATGAGGATCTTTCCCGATTATCTGAGGCAATGGGTTTGTTGGCAGAAGCCCCCTTGTTTATTGATGACACTCCGGCTTTGTCGATTTTAGAAATGAGAACCAAGGCCCGGCGTTTGCAAATGGAGCAAGGTTTGAAAATGGTGGTTGTTGATTATCTTCAATTAATGCGTGTCCACCGCCACTGGGACAGCCGGGTTCAGGAGGTTTCCGAAATCTCGCAGAGTTTGAAGAATTTGGCCAGGGAGCTAAAAGTGCCGGTTTTGGCTCTATCACAGCTTTCCAGAGCGGTGGAAACAAGGGGGGCTTCCAGACCGAGGTTAGCTGACTTGCGGGACTCGGGTTCAATTGAACAAGATGCCGATGTGGTGATCTTTTTGTACCGGGAGGATGAGGATAATCGGGAAACGATAACTTGTGAGATCGCTAAACACCGTAATGGTCCGGTGGGTAATTTTGAAATATTTTTCAATCCCAAGAGGATTAGTTTTTTTGGGATGAGCAAGGGATAGGAAAGAGGGGAGAACGGTAATGGCGCCGTACCGGGTTGGGAGTTTCACCCACCGAACCTCAAACTTAATCCGGTTAATAGACTCACACAAGATGGTCCTATTTCAACTTAAAGACCCTGCCTGTTTTTATCATTGCGTTCTTTATCTGGCGGGGTATTAGTCGGGCGAAAAAATGGTATCTTCTGGCCAGAGGATAATACATCCCTGGGTGAACCAATGACAAAAGCGAAGGTTTTGTCATTTTGAATTCTTCTTCTAGTTTTTTGTTTCTTTTAAGGAAGTCTCTTTGGGCATAAAGAAAAGTGTTTTGCCTATACCAAACGCCAACCTTGTTGTTATTCCAGATTTTTTCCCTAATAGTGTCGATGATTATAAAACCTCTTTGAGAAAAAAGTTCAGCCCAGTATTTTGGCCATTGTTCGTTTAGGTGAGCAACACCTCCCTGCAGGGGAATTGCCGCCGAAAAAAGAACCACTGGTCCAAGGGAAGTTATGGTTTTTATTAATCTTTTAGCATACTTTTGGTCTAAGTGTTCAGCTACTTCCAGACAAACTACCAGATCGAATTTTCTTTTTAACTTGAGCGGCTTTTCTAAGTTGGCATAAAGAAAATTTTTCTTGGGAATGCGCAGATTCTTAAGATTCATCCATTTTGCCTCAACACCAAGAATATCTTTAGCCCCGCTTTTAATAAAACGGCTTAGAAATTCTCCGGCGCCACAACCAAGATCAACAACGCTTTTTGGATTGACCAAATCCATAACTATAGGGACAATATATTCAGCTGACCTTCTGGCGTCTGCTTGGTTCTGGTAATTAAAGTCGCGATATGGGGATTTTTGAGCTGGAAACATAGCTTTAATTATAATTTATTGAGGGTGTTTTTTACCATAGGGGAGGGGTCCTTGGGGATTTATTATTGTGCCGTGGGTGGGAGTTGAACCCACACCCTCGCAAAGAGGACAGCTTTTTGAGAGCTGCGTGCCTGCCTGCCGGCAGGCAGGTCTGCCTCCTTGTTAAACCAGCCTACTACTTATTCTTGATAGATAAAATTTTAACAGTTTAGTAGTTCTCTAATTATTTCCCGACCATATCCTGACTTAAAAAGCTTTTCTGTTCTTCTTGCGCTTGCTCTGTTTTGGCAAATTTCAACGTGAACAACTTTAAGAGGCCTTTTGCCCCTGGTGGACTTGACCCTTCCAGAAAAATGTTGTTTTAACCTCCTGGCCATATTATTAGTTAGACCCTTATAAAGCTCTTTTGTCTTAAGGCTTTTAAGAATGTAAATGTAATACATCTTAAGGTGCCGTGGGTGGGAGTTGAACCCACACCCTCGCAAAGAGGACAGCTTTTTGAGAGCTGCGTGTCTGCCAGTTCCACCACCACGGCTTATCTTTATTTAGTCAATTATTCATTGAGCATTAACCATTTTTCAGAGATCTTTTTCTTCGCCTTCGGCGAAGCCAGTTCTCCCACCAGTCTTAACGTTCGCCTTTCAGGTATTATTCATATACGGCTCACGTTGCGACTTTGGCGGGACAAAGCACCACCACGGCTCATCTTTATTTGATCAATTGTTCATTAAACATTCTCTCTTTATTTAACATTTATCATTTGTCATTAATCATTAGGGACTATGCATTAGGAATTAACCAGCGTCTTTTATTTTTCGAGCGAGTCTTCACCCCCGGGGTGAAATCTTCAAACACCCCGGGGGTGG
>JAHJSD010000081.1 GCA_018830585.1 Patescibacteria group bacterium | reverse complement strand
GTTTCGCACTTTCTGTCATCGCGAGCGATCCCGATTCGATCGGGAGAGCGTGGCGATCTGGCGGCAAATGAACCGAGATTGCCGCGGTCGCTGGCGCTCCCTCGCAATGACAGTTATAGTGCGCAAGTGCGAAACTCGTAATCTTAAAACGCTGTTTGACAATTTTGATAAAGCTATCTTTAGTTTCCTGTCTACAGATTTCGCGCTTGTTGTTATTGCGAGCGAATGCGAAGCAATCTCGTTTTTAGATTGCTTCGTCGCTGTTGGCTCCTCGCAATGACAATTAGACTAATCAACGTTAACTGCGAAACTTGTGCTGTCGAAGTATTTCCTGGCTATCGTTGCCAAAACCGGGCCTGAGGTTTATCAGCGCGATTAAATCGATTTTATTATTCTTTAAATCTATCCCCCCGCCCCAAATATCCTGCTGTCTTCCGCTTTCAAGAAGAATTTTCTCTCCGTCGGCATGCCACTGGCCGCCGATAACCATCTCTCCTGTGGTAATATTGACTACTACTTTAATATAGCCGCCGTAATCTTTTTTTGCCTTCTTAATATCTTCAGGAGTTACCCGGTCAGCCACTTTAACTGCGGTCATCACCAGATTTTACCACCTATTTTAAGCCAGATGTTTGTTCGCTTCAACATAAGCAGAAGCATATTCTAAGATAGAGTGGCCTTCTTTTAGAAGAGACCTTAGTTGCTCTAACCTATCAACTCTAAGTGTTGGGAAAGCCTCCCTCAAACGCTCATAAACCCCCAGCTCAAGAGTGTGGGCTCTTGCCTCTCTTAAAGCCGATACGGCTAAATCACTAACGCCAACCGTTAAAACTTGGTTTTCATTAAAGTCTCTTGAATGTTGATATTCATGGACCAAAGCTAAAACTCTTTCCTCCACCCCAAGGTCTGGGAAATTTTTGGTTGGTGAAAGCAATTGGTAAGTCTTGCCATTAGAGCCCTCTTTAGTGTAAACGGCAACCACTCCCTCTTACTGATCTTTATATTGAGAACTCAGGAGAAGCGGAGGCAGAGAAGGAAACTTATCCCTCTCATAAGGATACTTAGCCAACTTAAGCGACTGGTAATAATAAGCGGCAATATCCTCCAGACCCTCGATGTTAAAATTTCTTCCGAGATGCACCATTTGCGCTACCGTTCCGGCAAGGCTTTTGGCAATTTCAACCCTGTCTTTACTTTCTATACTTTTCAAATCAACAAACTCCTCCACTTTTGAGGCTACCTGAACTGGTGACAAAGTGTCTATTTCCTGTCTGGCCACTTTAACCGCTTCATTTATTTGACCACATCTTTCCTTTTGTAAGTCGGTTCCTGAGAATGGCTGTAAGATTACTGGTTTGGTAAATTGACCCATTTCCCCGCCAGAGAATTCATTCATTTTTATTTACAGAGCCTTCTTTAATAAAATAGGGCTTAAAAAGCCCCTGAACCGCCCAGACCAGCAACAGCACCCAGGGGTAAAAAAAGGAGTTGTTGAAAAACGAGTGGACGATGATCGGAAAAATAAGCCATAAGGGCCGGAGGCCGACAACCCAAAACAAAAAGGCGATCAAACCAATCGCTCCGGCAGTGGCCCAGACCAGCAAAAAACTATTGTCCGCCTTATTATTTCCGGAACTGGCTAATTGATAATTGTTAAATCCCACCCCGACTAAAGGATTCTCTCTAATCACCTGCCAACTTTGCTGCCAGTTTTCAAATCTGGCGTAAGTGGAAACAGTCCGCATCAAATTGCCGCCCTCCCCTGCCGGCCTTGGCAAGACAAAAAAGATTATCACCGAAATCATTAACCAAAGAGCAAACTTTCCGGCGATCAGTCCTTTGCTGAAAATATTGGCGAAGGAAGAAAACAAACCTTTAAAGTTTTTAACAAAAAGATAATAAAAAGCCCAACCAAAAAGCAGGACTAACCAAGAAAGCCAACTGCTCCTTGAGTAAGTAAAGGCTAAGGTAATCAGCAAAAATAGTTTTTTGAAAAAGGTCGGTCTTTTCCTTAAAAATTCCAACCCTAAACCAAAAACTAAAATAATGCCCATGAAATTCGGATCCAAAAAAGTCCCGGTAAGCCGGAAATAATGGTCATCCCAGCCCAAATATTTTAAATGAGTTAAATCAGACCAAAAAAAGTATTGAATCCAGCCGAAAATGGCAGTCCAAAAAATGCTGCCCCGCAAAAGCTTATTCACCTGTCCGGCCTTTGCCTCACCGCTGTCAACCAAGACCCAAATCACAAAATAAACACCGGAGAGAAGTACAAAGCGAATCAAATAAGCCAAACCCAACAGGCTCGGCCCGAAACCCCATTTTAATAAGGCAATCAGCCAGCTTAAAAAGGCAACCACGGCAAAAATACCAAACCGGTTCACGATCCCGGATCGTTTCAGATCTTCGAGCCAGGATCGCTTTTTAACCAACAGCCAAACCCAAAGCAAAATTAAAACCAAATCGTGGAGATAAATGCTAACTCCGCCAATTCCCAAAGGCAGTTTCTCAAGTTGGCCAAAGGGAAAAAAAAGAAAAAGCAAAAATAATAATATCCTGCCCCAGTTCGCCATTATTAATTCTAACATTTTCGAGAAGAAGAATTGCTTTCTCCTGCTTTCGGTTCCGATCGACCGTCTTTGACTTTTACATCTTAAATTTTCTATATTATTATCAATGAGGTTTTGGAAATACTTTTCAGCGATTCTTTTCACCACACTTTTTTCTCTTTACCTATTTGTCTCCTGTCAGCTTAAACTATTAAACCAGAAAGGCTCCTGGGGCAGGGAAAATTTAACTGGCCAATTTGTCTCCTCGGAAAATAAAGCTCTTTTTAACGGCCGGGTAATAAAACCGGCGCCGCTCTTGGCAGAAAAAGAGTCTGTCCTGAAAGTTTTGGGGGGAAACAATCAACCAAAAAGGATCGAGATTGACTTAAATAGTCAAAGGCTTTACGCCTACGAAGGCGGCCGCCAGGTTTTTAATTTTTTAATTTCCTCGGGAAAATGGGGCAGAACTCCGATAGGATCTTTCCAGATCTGGATCAAGCTCCGCTACACTAAAATGGAGGGCGGTTCAAAAGTATTAAACACTTATTATTATTTACCCAACGTTCCTTACGTTATGTTTTTTTACAATGAACAAATTCCCAAGTGGCGCGGTTTTGGCATCCATGGCACTTACTGGCATAATAATTTCGGCCACACTATGTCTCACGGCTGTATTAATATGAAAACAGAAGAAGCGGCTCTGCTTTATTACTGGGCCAATCCGGAATTAAAAGGCAGATCAAGCATTTTGGCCAGCAAAGATAATCCGGGAACCCAAATAATCATCTATGGCAAGGCGCCGGCAAATTGAAGCTCCGAAGGAGGATTAATCCTCCTTCGCTAAGACCTGCCTGCCCCGTACCGCCTGGTACAGGGCCTGCCGGTCCGCCCGCTTCGACCGCTCAGCGAGATGAGCACAGGCAGGTTCCCCTTTGGGAAGGTAAAGTGCCAATGATTAGGGGATTCTTCGCTACGCTCAGAATGACGAGGAACGAGAGGATTCTTCTCCGTTCGACAAGCTCAGGATTATGAACCCTCTCCGCTCGCAGGACTCACTCGAAAAATAAAAGGTCAAATGGCTAAATTGCTTGGTGGTTCAGAGTAACACCCCCGGAGTGTCTAACCCGCCTGCCGGTTTGCCTGCCTGTGGCGGGCAGGCAGGAGCAGTATGAATAGCGTGATCCTGAGCTTATCAGTTTCGTGCTTTCTGTCATCACCAGCGATCCCGATCCAATCGGGAGAGCGTGGCGATCTGGCGGCAAACGAATTGAGATTGCCGCGGTCGCTGTCGCTCCCTCGCAATGACAGTTATGTTAATGGCAAATAGAGAAAGCGTGATTAATGACCAATGAAAAATGGCCAAATAATTACAGTTGGTCCTCGTAGCGGTTACTTAAAGTGTTCAAGAAGAAAACTAAGTCCTGAGTGTCAACTCTTTTATTGAAATTAAGGTCCTGCTGAATTCCGGAACCCTGCTGGCCGATAGCAGATTTTAATTGAGAAAAGTCAATGCTGTCAACGACTCCGTCGCCGTTGATATCACCCGGTTCAAGCTCTACTCCGGTCCAGTTGAAATAGTTTTCCCCGCTATGCAAAGTAATGTTTTCCTCTCCTAACCAGCAATGACCCTCCTGGTTGTTTTCACAAAATCTTCTGGCTAAATGAACCGGCCCTTTAATTAAAACCACATAGTCCCCAGACGTTACTGGCTGAGTTAGAGCTACGCTACCTCTACCCACTGCTTGTGAATCAAAATTAACCAAAACATTGTCAAAAGTCTCTTGATGAGCTCCACTCTTAACTACCACTCTAACTGCTAAATTGGGTACATCTTCAACCACAATTGTCTGACCCCCCACCTGGTAACTAGTGCCTCTCATTTTTATAGCAAAGTTAACTCTGGCTGCATCGAGTGGTATTACCGGCAGCTGGAGGTCGTAGTCTGCTCCCTCAGTTGCCTGACAATCAATTAGATTCTCCGCCAGAGTGGTCCAAATTGCCGAGTCGCCGTCACGATCAGGGTCACAGTCAAAGTCAATTCTTGTTCTCCCTTCTTGCCTAATACCAAAAACAACTCGGGCAACATCACCCACACCCTTATGGGTTGCGCTCGGATTTTGCGAGTAGGCATAAATCTTCAAGCTACCTGGCTCGGAAGAATTGTATTTGAGACTACCAAAAGAGCTGCCCACAGTCACCCCCCTTACCTCTATCATGATAGCGTCAAAAAGTAAAAATGCGTCCACCGCCATTGCTTTTCCACCATCGGTATCTATCATCACTGTGGTGACAAAATAATCAACTGTCGGGTCTATGTCTGATTCCAAAAACAGCCTTGCTTCAGCTGAAGGTTGGCCTGTTGGTGTTGGTCTAGTTGTCGGAGCAGGCTCGGTAGTCGGCGTCGGCTGACTGGTTGGAGTAGCGGTAACATCAGACCGGTAAATATCAATTTGACCTCCGGTCAAAATAACAGGAATTTGGTTGCCGTTACGGTCTAAGAATTTGGCATTCTCAACGGTAAGCAGAGAGCTGCCGCCGGTGCCGCCCCGAAAAGTAAGCCTCAAAAGAGTGCCTGAACCGTCACGCGGAGGATCAGGGTTAAGCCTGGTAACGGCAATTGACCCGATCAGCCCGTCTGAAATCTTCGGACTGGTCCAGAAAGGCTCATTGGCATCTCCGGCGCTGGTCATAAAGTCCCCTTTTGACCAGCTTAGATAATCCAAGACAGATTCCTGATAACTAACATCGAATTGGAAGCCGTAAAGACCGGCAACATCAGCAATATCAACATTAACTGCGGTTTCTTGACCAGGATTTACCGTCTGGCTGGCAGGAGAAAAAGTGACCATTGCCCCGCCGCCCTGGCCGCAAACCGAAACGTTAACCGAAGTCAAAACCTGATCCGGATTGGCCAAATTCAAATCCCGGTCCAAGGTCGGGTCGCCGCTTCCCCTGGTTCCTTTAATATTGTATGAAACCAAGTCAAGGTCAAAAGAGCCGGCGCTCTTGCCTTTCACCTCAATAACGGCTAAGTCAAAAACCTCAGCATTAGGAACCTCCACCGCCGTGCTTAAAACAGTCAAATTCAGCCTTCCCGAAGCCTGATTATAAATACTGGCCAAATAAGCCGAATGGAATGCCACCGAAGTAATTTCCACTTTTGACTCGTCAAAGGCAAACGAGAGTTCGGCGGCACCAACATTGAAAGAAGACGGATTTAATTTTAAATATATTTTATATACCTGATCGTTAAGGCAAATCGAGACCGGAGAAGGCTGAAGACTTAAAGAAACTGTTCCATAGGCGGCCTGTCTTCGCAATTCCAAAGTTCTTTTGACCAAAATAGCCGCCGAGAGCAGCCCTAAGAGGCTCAGAGCAATAAAAATAAATGCTCTAAAACTTTGTTTTCTGGCCATTAAGTTTGACATCAGCAAGAAAGTTAGTCTAAGCTCGGTTTACAATACTATAATAACAATATAAACTAAATTTCTTCAAGGGCCAAGCATCTTCTTGCCCGAAAGTTTCTATCGCCAAGTTTGGAAGTGCGAATCATCGGCTGACAGTTACCCCAACTTCACAGCTATCGCGGTCAAAACAAGAGCAGCCCGTATTCCCCCTCTGCTTTCAGCTCGATCAAGACGGAAGCAATGATCGTTAGCACCAAAAGGAAACTTAAAATAAAAAGGGGCAAAAAACCCTGATTTTTTATCGATTCAAGAAGTCTTTTCATTTTTTTAAACCGGCAAGCCGAAACAAATATAAATAGTATCCAAAACAGAGCAGGGAAAATCAAGAATGAAAATGGAGCCCCACGGATAGACATGCGGTACCAATCCAAACGCTCCGTTGGGGGCGAACATACCGTACCAGAAAACCAATTTACCTATCGGCAATCCGCCCGCCGGCAGGAGGGCGGGCAGGTTTTCTTGGTTCGTGTATAGTCCTTTTTTAGAAAACCAGGACAAGCTATTGCTAAAAATAAAAACAAACGTTTAAAATTGTCTTAGCAGTTAAGCGGGCCAAAAGCGTAAGCTACCTAAAATAAACTTGTTTAAGAAAATCACCATCCCGGTGCTGGTTTTAATGTTTTTCTTCTTTTTCGCCAGAGTCTCTATAGCTATCGCCGGAGATTTGAACGGAGACGGCCGGGTTGATACTGGCGATTTGGTTTTAGTAGGCAGTAACCTCGGCACTAATAATTCCGCCGGGGACGCTAATGGCGACGGAGTGGTTGATATTACCGATTTAGTTTTGGTCGGAGCGAATTTTGGAAGATAAAAACAGGTGGTAAAGAAATGGTTAGTATACATTAAACACAGCGATCGCTGTGTTTAATGTATAAAGCTCTTGAATTTCGAAACTAACCAAAACCGAAAAAATCTGTATAATGAAAAGTAGATGAAAAAGATAATTAAATCTGCCGGCTGGTTTTTGCTGTTGATCTCTTTTTCAGCCCTCCCCTTGCGAGCCCAATCCGCAGCCACTATTTTAGTCGGACCGGAAGATCAAGTAATTAATCCGGGCCAAGAAACAAGAGTAAACATCAGCATTGTCGGCGCCGATCAGGTTTACGGTTTTCAAATGGATTTCCGCTACGATGCCAATGTTTTGGAATTTACCGGCTGGCAGGAGGGGGAGTTCATCAAAAGGGAAACAACTAACAATCCCTTCTGGGTCAGCCCGGAGACCAATGAACCCGAACTGATTAAACAAATTGCTGTTACCAGGATCGCCCCTGATCAACCGGTTAGCGGAGCAGGAACACTGTTAAGCCTTAGTTTTAAGGGGCTAGTCGAGGGAACTTCTTCAATCGAAATTGAAAATCTGATTCTCCCGGATCAGTCCGGCAACCTGCTGCCGGCCACGATTGAGAACGAGCAAATCAGTGTAGCAAACGGTACCACCGGTTCTCAATCCGCGACCGGGTTAACCGATCAATCTCCTGCTATTGCCGCTGAAACCGAAAACTGCTCCAAGACCGGCAAAATTACCGGACTGAAAAGTCTGATCAGCTGGATACTAAGCTTTTTTTCCAAAAATACATCCGGGTGCCGATAAAACTTCCCCCGCTTCATCCACAGCTAAGATAGCCACTCACCCAAACTGATAAACAGCCGGGGTTGTTTGTCAATAAAGTTTCCTGATCGGGTCATTTTATACCTGAACCAAGAAAACCTGCCTGCCCCGTACCGTCTAGTGCAAGGCCATGGGTTTACCCGTGGGGTTCTACTTGCCGATAATACAATTAAACACGACGATCGTCGTGTTTAATTGTATTGAACTCTCGAATTTTGAAACTAACCAAAACCGAAAATCACTTCACCTCAAGACCGATAAAATTATCCAATCAAGAAACCTGATCAATTATATTTTAGGCCTCTTTTCCAAAAAGCCAGCGGACAACAATAGTCTCATTTCACCTGCAACGTAATCGACACGACCAATCCAATTCCAACCAAGGTTAACTTTGAACCAGGGAGCGTTTTGCTCATTCCCATCAAAAGGACTGCCGAGAAGGGGGGTTTCTACTGTCAGTTCCCAGCCTCTTCTTCCTCCTCCGCAATCCGGCGCAACCTTTCCTCCTCCTCAGTTGGGGGTCTGGGTACAGGTGTTCTCGACCGACCGGTAGAACAGGTTGGAAGCGGACCGCATTTTTCTCTTTCCTCCCTTTCTGTTTTTATCCTCTGCCTGATTCCGACCCGAGTCGGTTTTCTGCTTCGCGCTATTGCCCGCCTTCTTTCAGCCAGAGTTGGCCTTTTGCCCGGTGCCACTCCCTGCCCGACGTTAAATAGAGTTAACCCTCTTTTCTCTTTTCTCGAAGTCATTCCCAAAAAATTTAATTGCTAAAAAGATCTTGCTATTATAGGATAAGGGCGTTAAAATAACAACATGACACAAGCCTTCTTGCCCTTTGCTGTCCACAACAAAACTCTTCCCCTTTTCGGGAGCAGGAATTCGATCCTGAGGGAAAAGTCATTCCGAGCGAGTCTTACGAGACGAGGAATCTAGTATAGTGCTTGAACGCTCGTTTCACTCAACGGGATCCTTCGTCATCATCCGCCAGTTGGCGGATCATACCATTTACATTGCTCCTGCCTGTCGGTTTACCTGCCCGCCGGCAGGAGGGCGGGCAGGTCATTCCCGACGCGAAGTCGGGGTTTTCGCTTTCTTGAAACGAACAACTCTTCCATCCCCTCCTTTTTTTTAAGGAGTGTTAGAGGCAGTTAAGATGAGGTAATCCCCTCGGATCTTTGCCAGATATTGCCAATTACCAATTACCGTTTCTCTTCCAGCTCAATAATCCTCTGGACCACCGCCAAAAGAGCCAGATAAGTTGACTCCACTCCGCGCAAGGCCAAAGAGCCAATCCCCAAAGTTTCTTTTGACAAAGGGTTGTCGGAAGCGTAGTTGGCAATACCCAAATCAAACGGCAGACTGTCCAAATGCAAAACCCTATTTTCCGGCAATTTTCCCCCACCAACAACCTCGGCAACCGCGGCCAGATAAGGACCGGCTTCCATTTCAATAATATTGAAGCCCGCCGAAGTGTAACTTTCTACCTGTTCTTTGTTTTCCAAAAAAGTGCCGTAAACAGAAATCGCCTTCTGGTCTTTTAAAATCGCTGCCCGCAGGCTTTCAAAAGGAAAGTTTTCATTAAGCGAATTTTTGATAAAAAAGGTGTTGCCGCTATGCTCATCAAAAACCACTTTAGGCAATTGGATATCACCCACTTGACCAGCCAAAATCGCCGCTTTGCCGATGACATAAACCCCTTTCAGCTTTTTAAAATTTTCTAAGATCTCTTTGAGTAAAAAATAGGCGGACATGCCTAAAGGATAATTGATGTTTAAAATCAACGCCTGGCTGGTTTTTAACTTTTGCTGATCGCCCACTCTCAAATGCGGATCTAAAAAAGCAGAGTTGGCTAAAGCGGAAACCGGAACTAACTGAGCGCTGGAATAAAGACTGCTTCGAACTGGTTTTGCCTGTTTGACCCCCAACAATTCCTCAAGCGCTTTTTTCTTTTCTAATTCGCCAGGCAGGTCGTCAAAATAAATTTTAGAAAAATAATAAAGCAGGTCGTTGACCCTTAGAAGATCCTTTCCCTCCCTGACATCAAGCCAGCGCCGGTATAAATCAGGATAATTGGTTTCAATATGGCCGAAAATTTCATTTTGTCTTTGATTGATAAAACCGCTGACAATATTGAGCAAACTGTGCAGGTTTGAAGAGATAAAATATACCGGTGTTTCTTCGGGATCAAACAGCAAAAGCCTGCTGTTTATTTGCTGCCACCACTGATTGGCGGCGGCGGAAAAATCAGGCGCCGCCCCGGTTAGAAATTCCAGACTCAGTTCCGGCTCCGGTCCTGCGACGATCAAACGAATTCGCTCCTGCCAGTTTTCCCCTAAAGATTCTTTTAACTTCAACCAGTCGCTATCGTCAATTTTCAGCCAACGGTATTTTTCCTTGGCGATAAACAGCTCCAATCTTCTTCTGAGAATTTTTTTCAGCTTGAGCTTTTCTATCCGGTAAGCGATTAAAAGATTGACCAAATCGTCAATATCGGAAATCGAAGAGATCAGACAAACCAGCTCTCCTGTTTCCAGGTTGAAAAACATCCGCCGGCGACGGGCCTTGGCTTTTATTTCCAGCCAGGAAGAGGTGTCGATCCCTTTTGACAAACACTGGTTTTGATCTCCGGCAAGGTAAATCCTGCCGACTTTTTCAATCTCCTTGGGCAAACGGTCCAAACAATATTTAAGTGTGGCTAAATCTACTTTCTTTAAACCGGCTCCCGAGTGGAGCAGCGACCCCATAGCCAAGTAACCCTCTTTAAGAGAAGAAATATCTATTTTTCCACCAATCGTTAAAGGTTTAAGGTAGGAAAACCGGAATTTTTCCAAAAGAGAATGGTAAGAATGACCCAAAAAAGAAGTTTCCATCAACAAAATTTAACAAATAAAAGATCAAATAGCCATATGGTTAAATAGTTTGGACAAATATATTGTCATGCGCTTCTCTTGCTAAACCGCTAAGTTGATTCCACTTCTCGGGCAATACCGGGGCTGCGCCGAATATTTGACAACTTTTTACATATCACGACGATCCTTCTTAATCACGATCCCGGATCGTTAGGTTTAACGATCCGGGATCGGAACAATCGGAATAACACAAAATAAATCCAAAGTTCCTGCCTACCGGCAGGCAGGCAAAATCAAAATATCAAATAATTAGGTGGTCAATTCAATCCTGGAAACGAAGACCTGCCGAGAATATTTTTACCGTTCGAGCCTGCCTGCCGGCAGGCAGGTTTATCGAGAACCGAGTCAGACTCGGTCGAGAACTATCCCTTGATAAATTCTTCTCGACACGAGTTTACCCTGAGTTTACCGAAGGGCTCGAAGAATAATCCCCCGGTAAAAAGTTCTTCTCTGTCATCCTAAGCAGAACCCTGTACCGCCTGGTACGGGGGAATTCTGATGACGAAGGACCCCGCCCGCATCGCCTGACGGCTCTCGCCCCGCTAACGCCTGAGCGTAGCGATGGCAAGCAGGCAGCGTCTGGCGGGCGCGGCCCGTCGGGAGAAACAGATTACTCGTTCCACGGGGACCTGCCTGCCGGCAGGCAGGTTCTTCGCTCTGCTCAGAATGACGGTGAACGAGGGGATTCTTCCCCGCCAGCAACTGCGTAGCTTTGGGCGGGTCAGAATGACGAAACGATCCAAAATGAACCATTGATTAAATGAGTAAATGACCAAATAGTTAAAGTTCTTCTTGACAAGCCGTTTTTAGATTTAGTAGAATCCAATTCCATGTCTAAATCAAAAGGAGAAGGACTAAGTTATCAACAGCCCGATTTACCAAGCACGGATCCCATAAAAACCGAGGCTTTAGAAACGGTTGGACAACACCCGCATCCAGACGAGGGTGAAGGCAGAAGAAAACGCTGGCCGACGGCAACTAACCAACTTTACGGAGCCGAAAGAGCGCTCAAATTACTAAGACAAAGAAGCGGATAGGACCTTTGCCATACCCTGACAAAAATATATCTCTGGAATCGATATTCTTCCGGACCGATTGAAATATTTTTCCGCTTTCGGCGACAACCAGCACCATTCAGTCGTCAACATAACTATGCGACCCCGGTACCATTCGGTACGGGGCAGGTCGGGTCAGTTATGTTGAAAAAATAGCCTGAAAAATACCAAAAATTAAGACTGTTTGATTTTATTAGTTTAATTGATTCAAACGACTTGGCAGTACTCCTTGCTGGCAAAAATTTTCAGATAATTTTTATTCTTTTATTCCTACCTTAATCACCTTACCTTCAGGGTTTTGGGCTTCTGTAACCCGGTAGCGGCGTCGGCCATTGGTAAAAGTTTCCCCCACGTTCACCTTTTTATCCTTGGAAAAAACGATATAGCTAAGGGTCCGCAGTTGCTCCCAAGGAATAATCGGGTTAGTCTCAACCTCACTTCTTAAAACGCAAGCACCACCCTTGCAATGCTGCCGGACGGTAGTCGCCCCTTTTAAATCGGTTTCAACTTCACAACCGCATGATTCCCGCCAGGTCCTGCCCCTGCCGTCGGCTAAATTTGAAGCATCACGGGGAATGTTGGTAGAAGCTGCTGCCAATTCCCTTGCCGGCCTGTCACTAACCAACTCCGCTCCCCTATTCTTAGCCGCCCTCCGTTCCCTCTCTTCCCCTTGTTTTAACTTGTGGTCAGCTCTGGTAGTAGTAATATCAACCGGAGTTCTGCGAGTCGGCTTTCTCCTTCTGGCTCGGGAAATAGTCAAAGGCGCAGAATCTGTTTCTCTGGAAGAAACTGTCACATCAACTAAGCCTAATCCCCGAAGAAAATCTTCCCTCTTCTTTTTCTCCTCAACTGACTTTCTGCCTTGTTCAACTATGAATAAAGGCGCCAACTGCTGTTGCCGGGCAAGGCACTCTGCTATTTCCCCTTTTTCCGGAGAAGCAGCACCGGCGTAAATTACTGTTGCCGAAATATCACCCCTTTCCCTCCTCCGGCTTCCTCTGACCGGACCCCAAGAAGAATTGACCACTGCTTCACCCTTAGCTCTTAATCTTAAGTCAACAATTCTAATATCGCCCCGCCGGCTTGCCCCGTCAAAAGTCCGATAGCCGGAAATAATTTTTTTAGCCGCTTCGTCGGTCTCAGGTGGAATAGTTAAAACACCACCCGGAGCCTCGAAAAACATCCTCTGAACCGGCGGACCTCTTCTTACCCTCTCCGGAGCCATAAGCTAATTATAAACTACGCGCGGGCTTACGTCCTAAGTTTTCGCTATCTTGGAATAAACCAAGTACGGGGCAAAACTCGCGGAGATTCGTTCCACCGCTAAGGGGTCGCTTCTGACAATCACGATCCTGGATCGTTTTTCAGATCTTCGATCCAGGATCGTGATTCCGGTCAGGACTTAACCCCCACATCACTGAAAGCCATGAAAGGACATAATGACCTTATGAGGATTTTCGCGAAGGCGGACTAAAAACTCACTAGTCAAGTCCGTTTACCTCGGATTCTTCTTGCTAAAGAGGGAACACCAATACTAACCAACTCTTGTCTGCTTGGTCTAACCGAAGTTGCCCTTGAAGGGCAAATGCGGCAAGCACGAGCTTTTCCGCCGCCACAGATAAAAGTCTTCTGTCTCGCTTCATCAGCGTCCTGAGGAACATACGGACAAGCCGGAACAAAATTTTCTCTGCCTTTGATTACCCCCATCTATTCACCTAAAAAATTAACTTCCGCAAGATTATATTACATTTGGCCCGATTGATCCAGTTTTATTCTAAAGCCACAATTCCGGATCGTTTTAGATTTCCAATCCGGGACCGGATTGTTCCCCTCCCCTAAAACTATCCGCAACTGCTCTTGGGGGGCAAATGAAGACCGGTCTTGAAAAAAGATAACACTAAACAGGCCGATCGGCCTGTTTAGTGTTATCAGAAAAAGGGATTAAAAAAACGATTAATTGTCTTAGACCAACGATACCACGGACACAAAATCTGTTAAAATTACCTCATCTGAAAGGCCCGAAGAATAAACTACTACGGGTATACCGTGGTCTTCTGTTAAAACCGACAAAGACGCTTCGCCACGTTCGGTTTACCTGGATGTGGCTTCACTAGATCCTTCTCTCCTTGAGGGAGATCAGGATGACAGAAAGGGATATTGGCTGTCGCTCCTGCCCAAACAGGCAAACGGTTAAATGGTCGGGTAAGAATTTCTCGACTCGAGTTTGCCCTGAGTGGTGAGCCCTTCGACAAATCCTCAGGGTTATAACCTCTCGAACCATCGAAGCGCTCGAAAAATAACGGCCGGACTTAAGCATTGAGCCTCCAGCTTTTAGCTTTTAGCTTCAAATTACATTTTTTCCAAAGTCTCTATTCCCAATATTCCCAAACCCATTCGAAGGATGTTGGCCGTCGCCTGAGTCAAAGCCAACCTGAATTGCTCAGTCCCACCTTCCTGCTTTTGGCCTTCAGCTTCAGACTTTAAGCTAAGAATTCTATGTTTTTGGTAAAACAAATTAAATTTCTGGGATAAGTCGAAAAGATACCGGCACAAAATATGAGGTGAAAACTGCTCGGCAGAAACGGTAACCGCCTCCCCGAAACGGTAAAAAGTTCTTAATAAACTTAATTCTTCCTGGTTTAAATCATTTGAAATTTGATTTTTGAAATTTATTTGGGATTTGGATTTTGGAATTTGGGATTTTGTGATCTCGGATTTATATAAGACGCTCTGCGCCCTTGCGTAGGTATACTGAAGATAAGGCCCGGAATAGCCGTCCATTGACAAAATCCTCTCCCAGTCAAAAATAATATCCCTTTCCGGCTCTTGTTTTAAATCGTTGAACTTTACCCCGCCGATACCGACAGCGCGGGCGATTTTTTCCTTTTCCGTTTTGGTCAGTCCTTTACCGGTCCGGCTTTGGTCAACCAATTTACCGGCTCTTTTGACCGCGTCTTTAAGGATTTCTTCAAGATGGATCGTATCCCCTTTCCGGGTGGAGAACTTGCCGCGCTTCCAACGGATCATACCGTGGGCGAGATGAACTAATTTTTTTGCCTCCAAGTAATCTAACATCACCGCGGTTTTGAAAACCTGTTTGAAGTGCAATTTGTGGTCGGCGCCGACTTCATAGACAATTAAATCCGGGTTCCAGGTTTTCATCCGGAACTTAATTGTCGCCAAATCTCTAAGCAGATAAAGGGTGGCGCCGTCGGATTTAACCAACATTGCCGGCATTTCCTCTCCGGGAAGTTCAATTACCAAAGCCCCCCGGCTTTTCTTTAATAAACCCTTCTTTTTGACATCGGAAAGTACTTTTTCCATCCAGCCGTTAAAGTGGTAAAAAGACTCGCCGTAGCGGTAATCTATTTTTACTCCGAGCAGACGGTAAACCCGGTTAAATTCTTTCAAACTAAGCTCGACACATTTCTGCCAAATCTCTTTTGCCTCTTTATCCCCTTGCTCTAATTTTTTAAACCGTTTTCTGGCTTCTTCCTCCAATTGGGGATTCTTTTCCGCCTCTTTGTGAAACTCAACATAAAGCTTTTCCAAATCGGCAATAGTTAAAGACTGTAAAAATTCCAATTCTCCAGTCTTAGCTTTACCTGCCCGCCGAAGCCTCGGCGCAGGAGGGAGCTTTAGGCTTTTGGCTTTAAGCTCAATTTGGTAAATTAATTTACCAAATTGGGTTCCCCAATCGCCCAAATGGTTGTCGCCAATGGTTTTCCAACCCAAAGCCTGGTAAAGATTGTAAATTGCCTGGCCGATAGTGGTCGAACGCAGGTGGCCGATACCGAAAGGCTTGGCAATATTGGGAGCGGAATAATCAATCACCATGGTTTTTCCCTTTCCCGATTTAGCCATTCTTTGCCTAAATTTGTCTATGCTTAGCAGTTCCTCTGCCTGCCTGATAAGATAGTCTTCCAAAAGGGTAAAATTGATAAAACCGGGAGATACCGCCTCAATACGATTTATGATTGATGATTTAAGATTTATGATTTTAGAAATCTCCTCTTTTATCAACTTTGCCAAATCGAGCGGAGATTTTATGTCTGAAAGTTTAATTTTTGATTCCTGCCCCGAACCGTGCTCGCTCTGGTTCGGGGTTGCCGCGCCCGCCATCGCTACGCTCAGGCGTTGCGGGCGGGTAACTTTGACTTTTGCCTGCCCCGTTGATTTCTGAAGGAAATCGTTCGGGGATTTTTGATTTTTGACCTTCACAAATAACGGCATCGCAATATTCGCTGAATAGTCGCCAAACTTGGCATCAGCCGGATGTTCTAATTTAATCTGGTCTAAACCAACCTCTATTCCCAAGGAAGCAACCGCCTTGTGAATCGCCCTTTTTAGCTCCTGCTCGATTTCCATAGTCTAATTATAACAAGAAAAAGGAGACGACGAAGACGTCTTTATTTATCATTTGTCATTAATCATTAATCATTAGAAGCATAGAACGAGTAACCAGGAACCAGAAATGAGAAACCAGCAACTTATTTGTCATTTAACATTAAACATTCTTTCTTTATTTAATCATTCACCATTAAACATTAGCCATTAGTTATTTAAGATTTAAGATTTAAGATTTAAGATTTAAAAATTACGATTTACGGATTACATGTCACAAACGACCCCTTTATAACCACGTCATCCTGAGTTCCCGACGTTGTGTCGGGGCGAAGGATCCCCTTTCAGATCGACAAATTGCTGTAATGAAGGGATTCTTCGCTCCGCCCTGTACCGGACGGTACGGGGCTCCGCTCAGAATGACAGTGGGCGGGGGTTCTTCC
>JAHJSD010000080.1 GCA_018830585.1 Patescibacteria group bacterium | reverse complement strand
TATTAACAAAACCCAAACAATTAGGGCCCAAAATATTAAGTGCATATTTATTGGCGATTTCGATTAGTTGATTTTCTAATTTTTTTCCATCTTCTCCTATTTCCTTAAAGCCGGCAGAATAAATAACCACATTTTTTACACCCTTTTCCCCAATTTGGCTCAAAACTTCATTAACTGAAGCGGCGGGGATAGCGATGACCGCTAAATCAACAACCTCGGGCAAATCTAAGATAGTTTTAAAACATTTTAAATCATTAATATTTTCCGCATTGGGATTAACCGGGTAAACTTTACCAGGGAAACCGGAATTAATAATATTTTTTAAAACAATGGCGCCGACTTTTCCAGAAGTGGCCGAGGCGCCAATGACGGCAATTGAGCGGGGAGAAAAAAGACGGGATAAATCTTTGGCTTTGGACACGCTTTAAGTATAAAGAGAAAAACAGCGGGGGGCAAGTGTCGTCAGAGCCTAACTTTGAATGTGAATATTAGCAAAATGATCGGGGATGTGGGTACATGGAGCCCCATGGATAAACCTGTGGTACTAGTTCAGACGCCCCGTTGGGGTGCAAACATACTTAAATTAGAAAGCCAATTTGTCCACAAGCAACATCATGGTTTTTGGTTCATGCATAAACTACACACGGGCTTATACCCTAGTCCGCCAACCAGCAGACCGCGGGTCCCAAAGGAATCCCTTCGGGATTTTCGCTTTCGGCGGATGCGGATGAAGACGGTTTTTGAAAATGATAGCCCGCTGAAGTAAAATAAAGACAGCCTTCGTAGCTCAACGGATAGAGCACTGGTCTTCGGAACCAGGGATGGGAGTTCAATTCTCTCCGGAGGCACCCTCTCATTATTTTCTCATTTGTTCATTTAAAATTAAAAATTAAAAAATTTACTCTTCGAGCGAGTCTGCGAATCGAGAAGCACGTTTAACAAATTAATCATTTTCTCATTTGATCATTGGGCATTTATCATTTTGAGAATCCGAATTTTGGGCTCCAAACCTTCTTAGTTCATGTATAATAAAGGTTGATTTCCGCCTGGATAGCTCAGTTGGTAGAGCACACCCTTGGTAAGGGTGAGGTCATGGGTTCAAGCCCCATTCCAGGCTCCGCTCAATATTTTATCACCTGCCTGCCGGCAGGCAGGTTTATCATTTAGCAATTAAGCGAAGACTATCCGGAATCGGAAAAATTTTGACTTTTGCTCGCCCCGTTGAATTGCTTAGCAATTCTTTCGGGGAACTTTGAGTTTTGACTTTTTAAAGGTATAATCAACCACTATGGCAAAGAAAAAAGGTCCAAGAATGATCGTTGGTTTAATCTGCGCTGTTTGCGGTAATTTCAACTATATTACCGAAAGAAACAAAGTAAACACGCCGGAAAAGCTGAAGCTTAAAAAATACTGCAAAAAGTGCAAAAAGCGCACCGACCACAAAGAGACCTCGAAGCTGAAATAAGTTTCAGCTATTTAACATTGAAGCATTAAGCATTTATCATTCTAAGACTGTAGAAAAATGGTAAATAGAAAATGTGAAAATAAAGAACGGGGCCCGTAGCGCAGCTGGCTAGCGCGCCTCGATGGCATCGAGGAGGCCAGGGGTTCAAGTCCCCTCGGGTCCACACTTCGCTCGCCTAATAAATATTACGCGAGCTTCGCGTGGCACGGCCACTTTTCAAAGTCAACTATACTTTTTTTCTCCGAACCGGTCGCAGCCTTATTCTTCTTCTTTCTCTTATGGTAGCAACCACACCCTTTCTCAGATCAACTATTCGAGGCAGTAACCCCCTGGAGTTCTGACCAAAACCCCGCCCTCAATATCAGGGTCTTGCCAGACAACCGGACTCCCGTTAACCCGAACAATTCTCATGTTTTTCAACCGCTAACGAAAAAATACAGAATAAAATATTCTAACACCTCTCTCACTCTGCTCAACTCAATAAAAACTTGGTATCATAGGGTATGAAGATCACAAAAGCCGTTATCGCCGCAGCAGGCACGGGAACCAGATTTCTGCCGGCAGTCAAGGCTTATCCTAAAGAACTAATTCCTATTTTGGACAAGCCTAACCTCCAATACTTGGTAGAAGAAATGATTGGCGCCGGAATAGAAGAAATTGCCATTGTCCACCGGCACGGCGACCCTTTAATCAAAAAATATTTTACCCCAGATCCAAAATTAGAAGAATTTCTTAAAAAAACCGGCAAAGAACACTATTTGGACAGCTTAAGAGCGATCTGGAAAAAGGTTAAAAAGTTCAGATTTATCCCCCAATCCAACCGGCTCCCCTACGGCAACGCCGCTCCGGTCTTAGCGGCAAAAGGTTTCGTCAACAATGAGCCGTTTGTCTACGCTTACGGCGACGACCTAATTTTGGAAAAAAATCCGGGCAAATTTCTTTCCAGCCTGATTGCCACCTTTCAAAAATACCGGCCCGACGCTGTTGCCACGGCGGCGGAATTTCCCTGGCAGGATTTTAAACATTACAGCAGCATCAAATTTAAGAATGATAAAATCCCCAATCAAATCGTAGATGTGATCGAAAAACCAGCCACCAGAAAAGAAGCTTTTACCAACTTCAATATGGGCATGCGTTTCGTTGTTTCCCCAAAGGCTTTTTCGGTTTTAGCCACACAGGAAATTTCCCACGGAGAGTTATGGTTTACCGACACCATCCGGGAATTAGCTAAAACAGGCATTGTTATCGGCCAGCCGATCAAAGACGCCGAATGGATGACCACCGGCGACCCTCTGCGCTGGCTGAAAGTGAATATTAAAATTGCTTTTGAAGATAAAGAAATGAAAAAAGAGCTGAAAACTTTCCTCAAAAAAATAGGCTGAATTCTTGCCCACTCACAAAACGCTTAGAATACTATCAATAAACCGTAGGCCTGTGGTGAAATGGTATCTCGGGAATTTCCAAAGCCTCATTGATTGAAGCTCCGAGGCCTACCGTGTCCTTCCGTAGCTCTTAGCGAAGGAGGAATAGGCCTCGGATTCTTTATTTGATAAATAAATAACATTGGTATAGTTTAAAAGCTGAAATCTCGCCAAAGCGAAAATTACCAGATCCCTGACTAACGCTATCCAGCCGAGGCCTACTTTGTCCTTCCGTAGCTTTCAGCGAAGGAGGAATAGGCCTCGGATTTTCGCGAAGGCGGATTAAAAAGATATGTTTGTCGTACTAAACCATTGACAAATAAATGATTTTATAATAGTATCATACTATTATGACTAAAGTTCAGCTTTCTCTCACCGATCAGGAGGCGGCCATTTTAAGCAACTATGGCTCTCAATTTGGCTATAATTTACCCAAAACTATTCGTTTTGTAATTAGCAAAGCCTCTGAAAAGCTTTTAAGAGAAGGTGTCGTTCCCGTTTATGAAATGAGCAAGAAAACTGAGAAAAAAGGCTTAGAAGCTTTAAAAAAACACAAGGCTGGCAAAACCATAGCAGTTCAGGATGTGAAAGAATTCTTTAGCGCGCTGTGATTTTTTACCTCACGGATTCGTTTCAAAAGAAGGTTAAGAAGCTTTGTAGAAAAGACCCGCAGCTTAGATTGGAATTATCAAAACAATTTGAGATTTTTCAAAAAGATCCCCACCACCCTTCGTTAAAACTCCACAAGCTCAGAGGAAAACGGTCAACACAATATGCAATATGGATAAAAGGTAATCTTAGAGCATTGGGTATCAAAAACGAAGATACATATAGCCCCCGCAAAACAAATTTACCACATTTAATTGTATAATTGTTCTAGTGTTAAAACCTGTCCAGATAACACTAGACGAAAAGGAATTATTGGTAAGCTGGTACCGTTA
>JAHJSD010000079.1 GCA_018830585.1 Patescibacteria group bacterium | reverse complement strand
CTGATTCCTTCCAGATTTCTAAATCCTCAAAACGACAAACTTTCGTCATTAAAAAATTGTCCGGAAAATTAATTAATCAACTTACTTAACTCGATAAACCCGACTAACCCGATAACCTTCTACTTACCCGAATTTAGAATTTTAAAGACAAAGAGGTTGTTAATGATTAACCCAAACACCTCCCCTATCAGCAGAGCGAAAACCCCACCAACAAGGCCAACTCTGGGGATTAAAACCAGCCCAGAGATTAAAGCAACCAGAAAGTTTGCCGCGGACCAGGGCAGGAAAACCTTGGGTTTTTTAGAGGTTTGAATAATATTGCCTGGCAGACTGTTAACAAAAAACAGCACCATTACTAAGCCAAACAAAGAAAAGACTTCCCCTGAAACTAAGTAATTTTGACCATAAACCAAACCCATAAAAGGTTTGCCTAGTAAAAACATAACAATACCAATCGGCAGGGAGAAAAGGAAAAGCAGAGAAAGATTTTTTAAGTATTCTTTTTTAAGCCTGCTTTTATTTTTAAGAATCATTTTTGAAAAAGAAGGAAAAAGGGCCAAAGCCAAACTTTGAGGAATTAAAATCCCCGCTTCAATAAACTTAGAGGCCGCCCCGAAAATGCCGGCGGCATGATCACCTAAAATGATGCCTGTTAAGATAAGGGGGGTTCTTAAATAAAAGACTGCCAGGACTAAAAACGAAGCAAAGACCCAAGATCGGGATAAAATCTTTTTGTTAAATTGCCAATCTATTTTCCACTTAACAACAAACTTTTTACTTCTCTCGCCGGACAGGAACCAGATTAAAACCGCCAGACTAGAAAGAAAATAGCCAAAAAGTATTCCCCCAAGCCCAAATCCCATCTTAAACATTGACAAGCCCAAAACAACTGAGGTTAACGAAACAGCCATTGTTGAAATAGTAAAAGTAATCACTTTTTCTCTGGCATTGTCAAAAGCGGCGAAAAGAAAAACCAGATTGTAAGGGAGCATAGATAAGACAAAAACAAAAACTAAAAAAAGCTTGAAGCCTCTTAATCCCAGCACCAGAGCCAGCAAGATTGAAATTAAAACAGAAGCTATTGCCAAAATGATCTTTAAAGGAATCAGCCTGGCAAGATAAGCCCCCCTTTTTTTAGGCTCCCTTGAGACATCTTTTAAAACAACTCTTTCAATACCAAAATCTGCCAAGGGGTAGAAGTTGTAGCCAAAGCCCAAAACCCAAGCTAAAATACCAAAGTCTTCGACAGAGAAAACTCTAGCCAGAACAACAAAGTACAAAAAACCAATTGTTCGGGCAACAACTTGAGATCCGGAAAGAAAAAAGGTGTTTTTAAGTATTTTTTTATTCACGGTTCAGTGTTTGTCTCTTTTTTCCGATAAAGAGTCTTAAAAAAAATTCTTGTTGAACTTTGAACAAAACTTTTATAGTTCTTTTTGTAAGTAGCGGCAAAGATAATCAAAAAAACTACCAAGCCTGTCTCGATTATTAAGAGCCACAAACGGGCGCAAATCTTTAATGAAGTCCTCTTTTTTAAATCGATTTATCTTAGAAAGCAATTCCGCTTTTTTAAATTTTTTAATTCGGTAATAAGATAATTTTTCTTCTATTAATTTGGGATTGATTTTCGCTTTTTGGTTTAACAAAAACCACAAATCATAAATGTCTCTCCCCTTTTCTCTGGTCAAGACCGCTCTAATTTTTTCAGCCAAAATTTCGTCTTTAGACGGATGATAAAGGTACGAGGTAAACAAAACCGGATAATTAGTTTTGACAATAGTCTTTTCCGGTTCTCTGATCTTTTCTCTAAAAGAGAAGTCAAGACTAACAAAAACCGGATATGGTAATATCGGAGGCCGCGCTGTCAGCAAAAATTTCTCTCCGGCGATAGAGCGCCGCTTTTTAAAATCGATTTCATATTGACCGGAAATTCGACGAAAAACAGATGAAATAAACTTATTAAATTTTGCTTCGCTAAGCTCAACCGTAAAATCGAGGTCTTCCGAGAACCTGTCACCGCCAAAAATTAAATGAATCGCGGTTCCACCCTTAAAAAAAATATTTTGGGTTTCCTTGTATTCATATAAAATGCTTAGAAACAACAACTGAAAGTACTCTCGGGTTATCGTCGTTTGATTAGTATTTAGTTGTTTTGCCAAATCAGCGAGTTTTTCTTTATCGATCATTGACTTTAGAGCACACTCTCTAATAATTTCTTAAAATTTGTTGTTTGAGGAAATTTCTTGAGATCTTGTTTTAATTTTGTTTTGTTTATTTTTGATAAATCATATTCATCTAAGTTTATTGCTTTTATCCCCTTTGAGGTTAAATAAAGCTGGTCTAACAAAGTTTTTTCCGGAGAAGCAATCAGAAAGTTATTTTTTTTCTCTATTCCCCAAAACAACTCTTTTTTAATATGGGTATAGGCAAACACTTTGTTCTGGAATTTTTTGTCTATAGTTTTTTTAGAAGTAGCGCTGGTAATCTCGTAAGGAAATTGAGATAAAATGCCATAAAAATTTAATGCCGACTCAAAAGAAATATAAGAAGCGTCATACAAAAAATTAGCTATCTCGAATTCGTGAACAACCGCTTTAGCTAATTGATATTTCCCCCTCTCAATTTTAATAAAAATATTGTTTTTAATTAAACGGCTGATTAAGTTAAATAAACTGCTTTCTTTATTAATTTCCGTTATATTTCTTAAACTTGTGGTGGTGAATAATTTTAGCTCGCTATCGTAGACGGCTTTAGTTATTTTTGCCAAGTTGTACGTTTCCATATACTCTACAATATATAGAGTATCTCTCCTTGTGTCAAGAGTGTACATATAGCAAGCGCAAATCAAATTTTCAGTGTTTCAAGCTTAAAAATGTGGTAAATTTGTTTTGCGGGTACTATAGACAGAAGACCGCGGCTGTCAATGGAAAAAGACACTAATAGATCTCACCTTAAGATACGCTAATGCTGTTTACGTCCTTAACTTGGTTAGGGGGAGAATTCTATAGTCTCTAAACAACTTGCTTCTCTCGAAGGGCCGCGCCCGCCAAACGCTGCCTGCTCGCCATCGCTATGCTCAGGCGTTAGCGGGCGAGAGCCTTTAGGCGATGCGGGCGGGGATCCTTTGCTAAAATTCGATCCCGGATCGAAAACTTAAAACGATCCGGGATCGTGATTGTCTAAAAACAAAGCCCCTCCGTCCCTAATTACTATTCAATATTCAGTACTTCTCTCTTTTGCTGGTAAAGAGTCTTAAAATTTCTTGTAAAATTCTCGACAAAATCTTTATCCTGAAAAAGAGGCAGTAAATCCTCTTTCAAGTATTCCTCTTTCACCATTTTTACTTTATCATCGAGTAGTTCCAAAATCTTTCCGCATTTTTGGATTTTAAGGATATCTTTTAATCGTTCAAGGTTTGGTGGTGTTCCTCTTTCCAAAAACCAAATCAAATCGAAATAATCGCGCCCCTTAAAAGTAATTAAATCCTTTCTACCCTTGTGAAAAGTTCTTTGAAGAACAGCAGCGATTTTAGAAGCAAAAAGATCAGGTAAAGAATATCTTTTAATAATAAAATTAAAATCATCGTTTGCTTTTAAAGAAATTTCTTCTTTAAAAATAGATGAATCAACCGGAGATAAATCTATTCGCAGAAATAGAATGTTGCTTTCGCTTCTGTCCGCTCGCAATCCCAACTTTTCCATTAAAGGAAACTTTAAAAAGATTTGCTTTTTATTACCGGCAACTTTTACCGTCAAATTTTTATATTGCAATTTCTTGACAAAATAATCCTGCAAGCTGTTGGTAAACTTTTTTAGGGAAAATTGAGAAATGTTTTTGATATCAAAGTCTAGATCCTCGGACAGCCGGGGCAAACCAAAACAAAATCGCAAGCAAGCCCCTCCTTTAAAAAGTAACCTTTCCGCATAAACTGAAGTGTAAATAAAATTGAGAGTATAAAGTTGAAGCGACTCTTTTAATAAATTACGAAGAAATAAGTCATTTACTCCTTTGTTCTTTTTAACAATACCCTGCAAACTGTCAATAATCATTTTTTAATGTTTTTAATAATCTTTAATATCTTTTTCATTTTTCCCGATTGCGAAGACTCAACATATTTTTCTAATTCCCGCAAATCCGAACCAGAAAAATTCAACCAATTAATCCGTAATCCATCCTTAAGCTCAAATTCTAAATCTACCCCTAAATTTCTCTTTAAGTATAAATAATCAAAAAGAGCTTTGGCCAAGGAAGCAATGGTAAGTTTAAACTCACCAACTTTTCTTTTTTTAAAACCAGCAAATAAACTTTCTTTGATATTTTTATAAACAAACACGCCCAAAGGATTTTTATATTGCCTGGGGCTTTTACTGGTAACACTTGTCCAAATATACACCGCCTCCGGAATTAAATTATTTTCCGATAGAACATATTCTAAAGAAAGATAGGAGGGGTAGCGCAATATATTGGCAATATATTGGCAATATATATTCTTATTGGTTTGTAAATTTAAATAAACAGTACTTACGTAGAGACCGTTTTTAAGGTTAACCAGATAGCCTTTTTTCTTTAATTGGTTTATTTTTTTATCCAAATTCCAGTTTTTCTTGCCAATCAAAACAGACGCCGTTTTTTTATTGAAGTACGGTAATTTCTCAAGCTCGTTTTGGTATTTTATTCCAGAAATAGTAATCATTTATTCCTAATTATGAAACAAAAACGTTTGTTCGTCAACTCCCGTTTTTGGACAAAGCAAGTTCCTCTTCAAGATTGATTCATAATTACCATATTATGCATAGCAATTCCGGAGCAAGTCAACTGTCAGTTTAGAGGGCAGGGAATGTAAAAAGATGTTGATTGGTCTTACCTAAAGATACTTTAATACTGCCCCTATCCCTAACTCGGTCGGGGGGAGAATTCTATAGTCTCCGGACAACGCGCTCCTCCCGAAGGGGAGCCTTCGTCATCATCTCCCCGAGGGAGACTCAGGATGACGAACAGAAGACGTCATCCTGAGCGGAGCGAAGGATCCCCCAATCATTGGCACTTTGCTTATAATAAGGGGATCCTTCGTCGTTAGGAACTTCCTCAGGATGACGGGTGGGTGGAATTCCTCAGGATGGTAGCCAAGAGCAACCTCGTCATTCTGACCCTGAGGCTTTACCGAACGGGTCACGATCCTGAGCAGTTCGCCGAGTTTACCCTGAGTGAGCCGAAGGGTTATAATCCTGAGCTTGCCGAAGGGTTATAATCCTGAGCTTGCCGAAGGGTTATAATCCTGAGCTTGCCGAAGGGTTATAATCCTGAGCTTGCCGAAGGGTTATAATCCT